>JANOHS010000500.1:0-1856 GCA_031406655.1 Micrococcales bacterium | reverse complement strand
GGCAATCCGTCGTTCGTTGGGGAAGGTCAGCTGGGAGTGGACGTCCAGCAGGGGGAACCACGCCACGTCGATGGCCTCGGCATCCGGGTCACCCTCGATGCTGAGCTTGCCACCGGTCGCCTCGAGCAGGTAGTGGTGGACAACCTTGTGGATAACCTTGTCCGACGTGGAGAACCAGTAGTCGATGACGCCCTTGGGGGCCAGCACGCGCCCGATGATGCCGGTCTCCTCGGCCACCTCGCGGACGGCCGTCTCCTCCAGGGTCTCGTCGTTCTCGATGTGTCCCTTGGGCAGGCACCACTCGATCCTGCCGGCACGGTTGCGGCGGGCGATGACGGCTATGCGGGCGATCCCCTCGTGGACATCGATGATCACCCCACCAGCGGAGATCTCATCCACCGCCGGCAGCCGGCGGGGCAGCCGGGTCGGCCGAGGGACGAAGGAAGTCATTGCGTCACTGTAACCAGCCGAAGGCTCCTGGCGATCCAGGCGTGCGGGTCGACGCCACGGCGGAAGTCAGCGTTGCCGTCACCTACCCTTGACTATCGTGGCTGCCTCCGATCCGACCAACGCCCTCCTGCGTGAGGCCCTACGTCGGCTGGCTCCCCTGTTGCCGTTGCTGACCGAGCTCGGGACCCGTTTTCAGGATGCCGGTCACGAGATCGCGCTCGTGGGCGGGCCGGTTCGCGACGCCTTCCTGGGCCGGGTGTCGCCGGACCTGGACCTGACCACCTCGGCCCGGCCGGAACAGACGGAGGCGATCCTGGCCGGCTGGGCAGACGCCCACTGGGACGTGGGACGGGCTTTCGGGACGATCGGGGCCCGCAAGCGCGACCATGTCCTCGAGGTGACGACCTACCGGGCGGACGCGTACGACCGCACCACCCGCAAGCCCGTGGTCGCGTTCGGCGACGACCTCCTGGATGATCTGCTCCGGCGCGACTTCGCGGTCAACGCCATGGCTGTGCGGCTTCCCTCCATGGAGTTCGTGGACCCCCATGGCGGGCTGGCGGACCTGGAGGCCCGCGTGCTGCGTACCCCCGGCGCGCCCGAGGTGTCCTTTGCCGACGACCCGCTGCGGATGATGCGTGCCGCCCGCTTCGTCGCCCAGCTGGGGTTCACGGCCAGGCCCGAGGTCGTCGCGGCGATGACCGAGATGGCGCCGTCCCTTGGGATCGTGTCTCCCGAGCGGATCCATGACGAGTTCGTCAAGCTGATCCTCGGCCCCCATCCGCGCCAGGGCCTTGCGTTGTTCGTCGAGACGGGTCTGGCCGACCACGTCCTGCCCGAGCTCCCGGCGCTCAAGCTCGAGCTCGACGAGCATCACCGTCACAAGGACGTCTACGAGCACTCGCTGATCGTGCTCGAACAGGCCATCGCCCTTGAAGGCCCGTCCGGTGGACCCCCTTCGTCGGTGCCCGGGCCCGACCTCGTTCTGCGTCTGGCGGCGCTCCTGCACGACATCGGCAAGCCCGCGACCCGGCGCTTCGATGACAACGGTGGCGTGAGCTTCCATCATCACGAGATGGTCGGCGCCAAGCTTGCCGCGCGCCGGCTTAGGGCGATGCGCTTCGACAAGGAGACCGTCAAAGCGGTGTCGCGACTGGTTGAGCTGCACCTGCGCTTCCATGGGTACGGAGGCGGGGAGTGGACAGACTCGGCCGTGCGCCGCTACATCACCGACGCCGGGCCGCTGCTGCCCCGACTTCACCGGTTGACCCGATCGGACTGCACCACGCGCAACGTGCGCAAGGCGCAGAGTCTGTCCCGCGTCTATGACGACCTCGAGACCCGGATCGCCCGCCTGCTGGAACAGGAGCAGCTCGATGCCGTGCGCCCTGAGCTGGACGGCAACG
>JANOHS010000390.1:0-2434 GCA_031406655.1 Micrococcales bacterium | reverse complement strand
CTCGACCCCGCCACGGTGCTCTCGCAGATGCGGGAGGTGGGCCTGGTGGCAACCGAGTTCGGGCCGGACGGCTTCCTGCCGGCTGACCCGGAGGCCCGGGCAGACACGTTGGCGCAGCGTGGACTTGCGGCCGTCGGCGGCTTCGTGCCCGTCATCCTGCACGATCCGGCACAGGACCCGGTCCCCGGGATCACCGAGGCGCTCAGGGCTTTCGCAGCCGCCGGCGCGGGCACGCTCGTCCTGGCCGCGGCGACCGGAACCGATGGGTATGACGCGCGGCCGGTCCTTGACGACGCCGGCTGGCGGGTGTTGCTCACCAACCTCGACAGGCTTGCCGAGGTCGCCGGCGGGAGCGCGATCACTGCCACCCTGCACCCGCACATCGGCACGATGGTCGAGACCGCTGACGATGTCGCGCGCGTGCTGGCCGGCAGCTCGATCGGGCTGTGCCTGGACACCGGGCACCTGCTCATCGGGGGCTCGGACCCGGTAGCCCTGGTCGCCGAGCACGCGGGACGGATCCGGCATACGCATCTGAAGGATGTTGATGCGACGTGGGCGAGGCGGGTGCAGTCTGGGGAGGTGAGCTACACCGACGCGGTTCGCCAGGGCATGTACCGCCCGCTGGGCCGCGGCGACGTTGACATCGCGGCGATCGTCGGTTCGCTCGAGGCCGCGGGGTATGACGGGTGGTA
This sequence comes from Micrococcales bacterium, assembly GCA_031406655.1. Classification (GTDB taxonomy): domain Bacteria; phylum Actinomycetota; class Actinomycetes; order Actinomycetales; family Dermatophilaceae; genus UBA4719. The sequence continues at coordinate 1,739 of JANOHS010000390.1, read as the reverse complement.
CGTCCTCGAGCAGGACACCATGCTGGCCGGTCCACCTGCGGCCGGTGACCACGGTCCGATGTCCGACGTCCGAGCCTCCATCGAGCACCTGCTGACCATTGCCCAGGGCCTCCCATGAGCGCGCACGCCGGAGCACCTGACGGTGCGGCATCCGACACGGTCCCCTTCGAGGTGCTCACGATCGGGCGGGTCGGCGTCGACCTCTATCCACTTCAGTCGGGCGTACCCCTGCAGGACGTCCAGACCTTCGGCAAGTTCCTGGGCGGAAGCCCCACCAACGTTGCGGTTGCTGCCGCTCGGCAAGGTCGGCGCTCGGCGGTCATCACCCGCACCGGTCGTGACCCCTTCGGGATCTTCATCCATCAGGCCTTGCGGGAGCTCGGCGTCGACGACCGTTACGTGACGGCGGTTGAGGGTCTGCCCACGCCGATCACGTTCTGCGAGATCTTCCCGCCCGACGACTTCCCGCTGTACTTCTACCGGTACCCCGTGGCGCCCGACCTGCAGATCCAGGCTTCGGAGGTCGACCTGGCTGCCGTGCGATCGGCCTCGGTCTACTGGTCCACGACAACCGGTCTGTCGGCTGAGCCGAGTCGCAGCGCGCACTTTGCCGCGTGGGAGGCACGAGGTCGGGCGCCGCTGACCATCCTGGACCTGGACTACAGGCCGACGTTCTGGAGCAACCCCGGCGAGGCCCACGCCCAGATGGATCGGGCTCTGTCGATGGTGACGGTTGCCGTCGGCAACCTCGCGGAGTGTGAGGTCGCGGTGGGCGAGACCGACCCGGACCGCGCGGCAGAAGCGTTGCTGAACAAGGGGGTCGAGCTGGCCATTGTCAAGCAGGGTCCCAAGGGCGTCCTCGCCAGGACCCGCGCCGAGCGGGTCGAGGTGGAGCCCTTCCACATCGAGGTGGTCAACGGCCTCGGAGCCGGTGACGCCTTTGGTGGCGCGCTTTGCCACGGGCTGCTGGCCGGTTGGGCGCTCGAGCGAGTCCTGAGGTATGCCAACGTTGCCGGAGCGATCGTGGCTTCGCGGCTCGAATGCTCGACAGCCATGCCGACCGACCACGAGGTCGAGCGGTTCATGCAGGAGCTGGTGCACGGAGGTACGTCATGACCGAGTGGTATCGCAGGGCGGGCACGGCAGGTCGGGCAGGTTTCGATGTGGCCATCGGGCCGCGGGAGGCGGGCTGGGACCATACCGGCCTGTATGTCGTGACCCTCGCCGCCGGAGAGTCGCGCCGGATCACTGGAAGCGAGCATGAGTGGCTGGTGCTGCCGCTGTCCGGGCAGGTCCACGTCGAGTGCGCCGGCAAGCTGTTGTTCCTGTCCGGGCGGACCGGGCCCTTCGCGGGAACGACCGACTTCGCCTACGTGCCGGTCTCGTCGGCCTTCACGATCACGACCACGGTCGGTGCGCGGATCGCCCTGCCGCACGCCAAGGCCTCAAAGTCGTTGCCGTTCAGGCGAATCCCTGCCGAAGAGACAGTGGTCGAGCTGCGTGGTCGCGGACAGTGCTCGCGCCAGGTCAACAACTTCGCGACTCCATCGGTGCTCAATGCCGACTCGATCATCGCCTGCGAGGTGCTGACGCCGGCGGGCAACTGGTCGTCCTACCCGCCGCACAAGCACGACGAGCACCGCCGGGACCGTGAGAGCGTCCTGGAGGAGATCTACTACTTCGAGATGCGTGCCGAGGCTGATGCGCCGGCGTCGGCCGATCCCTTTGGCTACCAGAGG
>JANOHS010000205.1:0-4702 GCA_031406655.1 Micrococcales bacterium | reverse complement strand
CAGTCCCGGCAGGTCCAGGTGGGGCAGATCGCGGTGGAGCTGACCCGAACCGAGTTCGACCTGCTGGACGCCCTGAGCGAACGACCCAAGTTCGTCTACACCCGTCGCCTGCTGATCGAGCGTGTGTGGGGCCCGGACTGGGTCGGCGACGAGCACCTCGTCGATATTCACATCGCCCACATCCGGGCCAAGCTCGGCGACGACCCGGCCGCGGCGCGGTACGTCCTGACGATTCGCGGGATCGGCTACCGGATGGGCCCCGGATGAGGGCACGGAGGCGGACCTCCGCCGGCCGGCCCGGCAGGCCTCCCCTGGGCCTGGCCTGGCGACTGTTCATCGCGATGGGCCTGGTCGTCATCGCGAGCGCCGTCACCATGCTGGTCGCGGCGCTGCTCATCGCACATCCCACCTTTCATACACACCTGGACCAGATCGAGCCGGCTTTGTCGACCCAGGCCCAGTCCCACATCGACGAGGCCTTCGCAGCTGCGGTGATCATCGCCTTGTCCGTGGGTGTGGTCCTGGCCTTCGCCGCCGCCCTGGTCGTGGGCTGGCTGGTGGCCAGGCGACTCGCCGCCCCGGTGGCCGATGCCGCCGAGGCCGCGCAGCGGATCGCCGACGGCGACTACGGAACCCGCTTCCCGCAACCGCGCCTTGGCCCTGAGTTCGACCGGCTGACCACCTCGTTCAACACGATGGCCCGTCGGCTGGCGGCCACGGAACAGACGCGTCGGCGCCTGCTCACAGACCTCGCTCACGAGCTACGCACCCCCTTGGCCTCGATGCAGGCAACCATCGAGGCTGTCAGCGACGGCATCCTGCCCAGCGACCAGAGCACCCTGGCGACTCTGACCGAGCAGTCCCAGCGCCTGCACCGGCTCGTCGGCGACCTCTCAGCCGTATCGCGGGCGGAGGAACGCCAGCTCAACCTGCACCCGGTCCCGGTCTCGCTCGAGGAGGTGGTCTCCGGGGCGGTGGCAGCGGCCAGACCGTTGTTCGAGGCCAAGGGGATCAGCCTGCAAGCCGATCGCGCCAGCGCCTCGTGGCAGGTGCTGGTCGACCCCGACCGGCTGGCCGAGGCGCTGGGGGCACTTCTGGACAATGCCCTGCGCCATACCGCCCCGGGTGGCGTCGTCGCAGTCGCCACCACTCGTCACGACCACCGATGCCGGATCGTGGTGTCCGACACCGGCGAAGGGTTCGACCCCGCGATCGCTCCTCAGCTTTTCGAGCGGTTCTACCGAGGCGACTCCTCTCGCACCGCGAGCGGCGCCGGAAGCGGCATCGGCCTGACCATCGCCAAGGCGATTGTCAACGCACACGACGGCGAGCTCGTGGCGCGCAGCGACGGACCCGGCAACGGGGCAGCCTTCGAGATCACGCTGCCGATCGCCGGACGCAGGCACCAGCGCGACAGGGATCGCTAAGGTCCGGCCCCCAGATATCGCCCACCCCAAGGGCGAGGAAGTGCCCCTACGTCAGGAAGCGATGCTCGTCCCGCCGAGGAGCGTGCGAACCTCGGACTCGATGTAACGGCGGTGGCCCCCGAGGGTGCGCAAGGACGTCAGCTTTCCAGCCTTGGCCCACCTCGTGACGGTCTTGGGATCGACACGGAAGATTGCTGCGACCTCGGCCGGGGTCAACAGGGCCTCAGCCTCGACAGCGCGGCTTGTCATGGTTCCTCCCGAAAGCTCAGAGATCTGAAAGGGATCTGGAATGTCCATTTTGGGGCATCTGTCGAAGAAAGGGAACGCCACGAACGGGCTATATCCGAGCATCCGAAATGACTAGTCACTCCCGGTGCCAGGCGCTCGGGTTCGGGTCGGGCCCGTACGACGTCCGCGCCCCGCATAGGCTCAGTCGAATGACACCGCCGATGGAGCATCTCTCGCCGCTGGGCCACGAGCAGGTGGCGTTCTGCCACGACCGGGCCACCGGCCTGCGGGCGATCATCGCCATCTACTCCACAGCACTGGGCCCAGCCCTTGGTGGGACCCGCTTCTACCCGTATGAGTCGGAGGAGGTCGCGCTGCAGGACGCCCTTCGCCTCTCCCGCGCCATGGCCTACAAGAACGCCCTCTCCGGGCTCGACCACGGTGGCGGCAAGGCAGTCATCATCGGCGACCCCGCCACTGACAAGAACGAGGCCCTGCTGCGCGCGTACGGCCGGTTCGTCGAGAGCCTGGGCGGGCGTTACGTCACCGCTGCCGACGTGGGCACCTACGTCGCCGACATGGACGTGGTCGCCAAGGAGACCCGCTTTGCGACCGGCCGCTCCGAGGCCAACGGCGGCGCGGGCGACTCATCGGTGCTCACGGCATACGGCGTCTTCCAAGGCATGCGAGCCAGCGCCGCGCACGTCTGGGGCACACCCAGCCTGGCCGGGAAGACCATTGGTATCGCGGGAGTCGGCAAAGTGGGCAGCCAGCTGAGCGCCCTTGCGCTGGAGGACGGTGCCCGCGTGGTGGTCACCGACATCAACCGCGCAGCCGTCGAGGCTCTGGTCGAGAGGCACAGCGAGGTCGTCGTCGTGCCGGACGCGTCCGCGCTGGTGCGCACCGAGCTGGACGTCTACGCCCCCTGCGCACTCGGCGGCGCGCTCGACGAGGCAACCGTCAAGGTGTTGAGCGCCAAAGTGATCTGCGGAGCAGCCAACAACCAGCTCGCCGTCGAGGGCGAGGGTGGCACCGCCGACGCCCTGATGGCCCGCGGTATCACGTACGCGCCTGACTTCCTGGTCAATGCCGGCGGCGTGATCCAGGTCAGCGACGAGCTGCACGGCTTTGACTTCGCTCGCGCCAAACACCGCACGCAGGGCATCTTCGAGGCGACGACGTCCGTACTGGACCTCGCGGCGAAGAAACGCATCTCGCCGGCCGTGGCGGCGGATCACCTCGCTGAGCAGCGAATGACGCAGGTCGGCAGCAACCGGATCTGGCTCCCGGGCCGCTGATCGAAGAAAACGGGACACCCGATCGCCAAGATCTGGTTTCACCGTGTAGCGTTGGCCCTACGAAATACGAGATTCCCGGGGCCGCTCCGTGATGACTCTAATCACCTCGCGTGATTGGGTCAGGCGATGCCGCCCCGGCAGATGCGCGAGGGGGTCGATGCCATGGGGCGCGGCCGGTCCAAAGCCAAGCAGACCAAGGTTGCCCGTGAGCTGAAGTACTACAGCCCGAGCACCGATTTGAGTGCGCTTGAGCGAGAGCTTCACGGACCGTCGAGATTCGACAGCCGGCCGGAGCGTGTCACCGACACCCCTGCGCCAGCCGACGATGAGGACGACTACGACGATCGCGGCACATGGGCCTCAGGTGAGCGCTGAACCACCCAAGCCTGATCTGACGTGAGGCAGTCCTTTCAGCGCGGGTGAGCTCCGACGACCTGCACCGTTCCACCGTCGACACCCTTGGCGCCGCGGACGACGGGAGCGCCGTCCTGTAGTTGCGCCCCGGCCAGGTCACTGACGTGGCCGAGCAACCAGGCATCGATGCCTAGTGCCCTTGCAGTGGCGATGGCAAGGTCCACCTGTGCTGCCGGCAGGACCGCCACGAAGCCGATACCCATGTTCAGCGTTCGCTCGAGGTCGATGATCGGCACCCGGCCGAGCTCGCGGATGACCTCGAAGACCGCGGGCGGGGTCCACGTCGAGCGGTCGACCCGCGCGAAGGCGCCCTGCGGCAGCACCCTGGCCAGGTTCGCCGCCAGACCACCGCCGGTGACGTGGCTCAGGGCATGTATGTCGATCCCGTCGGTCCTGATCAGGGCGAGCAGGTCCCGGGCATAGACCCGCGTGGGCTCCAGCAGCTCCTCGCCCAGGGTCCGCCCGAGCTCGGAGACGTGCCGGTCAAGCGACCATCCGGCGGATTCAAAGACCTTGCGCACCAGTGAGTAGCCGTTGGAGTGAAGCCCTGAGGACGCGAGCGCCAGCACCACATCCCCGGCCTCGACCCGATGCGGACCCAGGATGTCCGCATGCTCGACCACCCCCGTCGCCGCACCCGCGCAGTCATACTCGTCGGGCTCCAGCAGTCCGGGGTGCTCCGCAGTCTCCCCGCCGATCAGGGCGACACCCGCCCGCTCGCAACCGGCCGCAATACCGGACACGATGGCGGCGATCCGCTCGGGCACGACCTTGCCCGTGGCGATGTAGTCGGTCATGAACAGCGGCTCGGCGCCACAGACCACGATGTCGTCGACGACCATGCCAACCAGGTCGAACCCGATCGTGTCGTGCTTGTCCATGGCCTGGGCGATGGCAACCTTGGTGCCCACGCCGTCGGTGCTGGTCGCCAGGACCGGACGCGTCATCCGGGCCAGGGCACTCGCGTCGAACAGGCCCGCGAAGCCGCCCAGGCCGCCCAGCACCTCGGGGCGCTGCGCGTGCCGGATCGAGGCCTTCATCAGCTGGACCGCCTTGTCGCCAGCCTCGACATCCACTCCTGCGGCGGCATAGGTGATCGGAGCGGGCTCAGCAGGCATGGGTCAGTCTCCAGGGTCGATGCGGTATGGCGCGCCGCAGGGGTGCCGGGGTCGGCACGGTCGGCACGGTCCCTAGGTTCACAGCCATAAATGGTGCACGGTCCCTAGGTTTGGGGTCATTTTGACTGCACCGTCCCTAGGTTTGGGATCAGGGGCGGGAGAGGGCGTCATCGGCACCACCGGACATCCCGGTGCCGACGCCATCGGCGTCCCGACG
>JANOHS010000381.1:0-7203 GCA_031406655.1 Micrococcales bacterium | reverse complement strand
AATGGAACCGGCGCGTTCGGCGACCTCGGACGCAGCCTTCTGAGGTGTCGTGACCACCAGGAGCTCGGCGTTCGGAATTAGCTGTGCGACCGAAATCGCGATGTCGCCGGTGCCCGGCGGCAGGTCGAGGAGAAGCACGTCCAGGTCGCCCCAGAACACGTCTCCGAGGAACTGCTGGAGCGCGCGGTGCAACATGGGCCCGCGCCAGACGACGGGCTGGTTGCCCGGGACGAACATGCCGATCGAGATGACCTTCACCTCGTGGGCGATCGGCGGCAGGATCATGTCGTCGACCTGGGTGGGGTTCCCTTCGACGCCCAGCATCCGGGGCACCGAGAAGCCGTAGACGTCTGCGTCCACCACACCCACGCGCAGGCCGTCCTGCGCCATGGCTGCGGCCAGGTTGACGGTCACGGACGACTTGCCGACGCCGCCCTTGCCCGAGGCCACGCAGTAGACCCGGGTCAGGCTGTTCGGCTGGGCGAAGGGGATCTCACGCTCGGTGTTCTCGCCGCGCAGGGTGGTCCGCAGCTCCGTGCGCTGCTCGTCGCTCATGACCCCGAGGGTCACGTCGACGCTGGTGACGCCCTCGACGGACAGCAGCGCGGCCGTGGTGTCCCGCGTGAGGGTCTCCTTGAGCGGGCAGCCCGAGATCGTCAGCAGGATCGTGACGGCCGCATGCCCGGACTCGTCCACGTCGACGGACTCGACCATGCCGAGGTCGGTGATGGGCTTGCGGATCTCGGGGTCGATGACCTTGGTGAGGGCGGCGAAAAGGGCATCCTGCGACGGAATTGGCATAGCTCAATGCTAGGTCAGTCTCAGGCCCTAGAACGCCGGGGGAGGTGGGTCACCAGATCCGAACGGTCGGTTCTCGGGCAGTCGCTGCATGCCGCGCTGCTGCATCTCGTCCAGAAGTGATCGCAGCTCGGAGCGGAGGAAGTCACGGGTTGCCATGTCTCGCAGCGCAATTCGCAATGATGCGACCTCGCGGGTCAGGAACTCGGTATCGGCGAGGTTGCGCTCGTTGCTGGCCCTGTCCTGCTCGAGGGCCACCCGGTCCCGGTCGGTCTGGCGGTTCTGGGCCAGCAGGATGAGCGGCGCGGCATACGAGGCCTGCAGGCTGAGCATGAGGGTGAGGAAGATGAAGGGGTAGACGTCCCACTTGAGGCCCAGGATGCCCACGACGTTGACGGTGACCCAGACCATGACGAAAACCGTCATGTAGACGAGGAACTTGGCGGTCCCCATGTAGCGCGCGAACTTCTCGGCGAACCGTCCGAACGTGTCGGGGTCGATGTTTGACCGGTCGAACAGCCCGCGGGTCGCCTCGCGCGGCTGGTCCAGCCGCGCGGCCCGGTTCGTCCGCTCACTCGCCATGAGCCACCTCGCGTTGTTCCTCGTGCCGCTCTCCGTGCCGTTCCTCGCGCCAGTCGTCGGGGAGGATGTGGTCGAGCACGTCGTCGACGGTCACTGCCCCGACGAGCCGGCCGTCGTCGTCGACCACTGGGACGCCGACCAGGTTGTATGTCGCGAGCATTCGGGTGACCCGGCCGATCGGGGCGTTGGGGGACAACGGCTCCACGTCAGTGTCGAGGATGCTGCCGATGGACGCGTGCGGCGGCTCGCGCAGCAGCCGCTGGATGTGGACGACCCCGAGAAACCTGCCGGTCGGCGTCTCCAGGGGGGATCGGCATACGAACACGGTGGCGGCCAGTGCAGGGGAGAGCTCGACCCGGCGCACCACGGCGAGCGCCTCGGCAATCGTGGCCTCTGGGCCGAGGATCACCGGCTCGGTCGTCATCAGGCCACCGGCGGTGTCCTCGTCGTAGGTGAGCAACCGGCGCAGGTCGGCGGCCTCGTCGGGCTCCATGAGCTGCAGCAGCTCCTCGGCGTTCTCCGGAGAGAGCTCGGACAGGAGGTCTGCGGCGTCGTCGGGCTGCATGGTCTCGAGGACGTCGGCCGCCCGCTCGCCCCCCAGCCCGCGCAGGATCTCGACCTGGTCGTCCTCGGGCAGCTCTTCGAGGACGTCCGCGAGCCGCTCGTTGTCGAGGGCAGCGGCGACCTCGGCCCGGCGTTTGAGGCTGAGGTCGTGGATGACCTCAGCGAGGTCGGCGGCCTTGAGGCCCTCGTAGCTCTCGAGCAGCTTGGCCGCGCTCTGGCCCTCGGCATCCAGCTGCAGCCCGGTCACGTGGTCGATGTCGACCAGGACTGTCTCGCCCCTACGCCGTCCCAGGCTGGAGATGCTGCGGGAACCACCGGACACCTTGCGGGCGAACACCTTGACGATGAACCAGTCCCGGTTGCGCTCCTGCTCGATGGCGAGGTCCTCGACCACCGCGTCGAACTCCTCGTCCGGCGCTCGCACGTCGATGTTGCGCTCGAACAGCTCGGCGATCACCAAGGTCTCGCTGGTCCGCTGCTCGAAACGGCGCATGTTGACCAGGCCGGTCGTGATGACCTGTCCGGCGTCGACGCTGGTGACGCGGGTCATCGGGACGAAGACCCGGCGCCGTCCAGCCACCTCGACCACGAGGCCTATGACACGGGGGGCTTTTCGTCGCGAGCTGAACTGCACGACCACGTCGGACACGCGGCCCACCTGGTCACCGAGCGGGTCGAACACCCTCAGCCCGGCAAGACGGGCCACGAAGACACGCGTCATGGGGCTCACGGCGCAAGGCTAGCCGGATCAGTGGCGTGTGCCGCGGCGCCACTTCGGTCGACCCCTGAAATGCCATGGCTGCCAAAGGCCGGTTGTGGCCGGCGTCGGGACCGGGCTTGCCGCGCCCGACTCCTGCGGGTAGCTGCCCGGACCCTCGAGGGCGTCGCCGTGGGGCGTGAGCGCATAGACGGTGGCCTCGGTGGCCCACCGGGCAACGGTGTCGCCGGCGGGGGCGTTCAGGCGGGACCCCTTCAGGGCCGCGGTGGCGTCCTCCCACCGCGGGTCGTCGGGCGTGACGACGGTCGCGCGGGCGGACACCTTGAGCAGGCGTCCTCCGGTGTCCTTGCTACGGAAGGTCACTGCGACCTCCGCGGGAAGCACGGGCAGGCTCTGCTCGCCGGGGCCGGTGACGACGTATGCCGTGTCCTCGACCCACACGTGCCAGGCAGGCCAGGCCCGGTCACCGGGGACGTCGATCCACAGCAGTCCAGACTTCTTGCCTGCTTCGGAGAGAAGTGCGCTCAGGTCAGTCACGGTCCTAAGCGTAGTGCGTGTTGGGAGGGCGAAGATCACCCGCCCGCGGCGGTAGCGTGCCGGCATACCGCTGGGTACTCTCCGAGCATGACTCCTGTGCCTTCGACACCCGCACGCCCGTTACGTTCTCGTCGCTCGAACCTTGCGGTTCCCGGCTCCAGCACCAAGATGATCGACAAGGCGAGGGGCCTTGGCGCCGACCAGGTGTTCCTGGATATCGAGGACGCCGTCGCGCCGTTGGCCAAGCCGGAGGCGCGCAAGAACATCGTCGCGGCTCTCAACGAGGGCGGGTGGGGCAGCACGATCCGTTCCGTCCGCGTCAACGACTGGACGACGCAGTGGACGTATGCCGATGTCGTGGAGGTTGTCGAGGGCGCCGGTGCGAACCTCGACGCCATCATGCTGCCCAAGGTCCAGACGCCCGAACAGGTCGTCGCGCTCGACCTGCTGCTGACCCAGATCGAGAAGTCCACGGGCCTTGAGGTCGGCAGGATCGGCATCGAGGCGCAGATCGAGAACGCGCTCGGCCTGACCAACGTCAACGCCATCGCCGCCGCGAGCCAGCGGGTCGAGACGATCATCTTCGGGCCGGCCGACTTCATGGCCTCCATCAACATGAAGAGCCTCGTGGTCGGTGAGCAGCCGGAGGGCTACGACGTGGGCGATGCCTACCACCACATCCTGATGTCGATCCTGATGGCGGCGCGCGCCTACGACAAGCAGGCGATCGACGGACCGTACCTGCAGATCAAGGACATCGAGGGCTTCCGCAGGGTCGCAGGGCGGTCCGCCGCCCTTGGCTTCGATGGCAAGTGGGTCCTGCACCCCGGCCAGCTCGTCCCGGCCAACGAGGTGTTCAGCCCCCGGCAGAGCGACTACGACCATGCCGAGAACATCCTGGATGCCTACGAGTACTTCACCTCCGAGGCCGGCGGGAAGAAGGGCGCGGTCATGCTCGGCGACGAGATGATCGACGAGGCATCGCGCAAGATGGCCCTGGTGATCTCGGCCAAGGGTCGCGCCGCGGCCATGACCCGCCAGAACCGGTGGGACAGGCCGGTTCAGTGACGCCCTGAGCGGTGGCTGGTTGCGGCGAAACCACCGTTTCGAGCTGTCTGAGGTGCCGATTCGGTGGTCTCAGGGCAACAAGCGCCGCGTGAGCTGGTTGCTGAGCCAGCTCATCTGGGTTCCAGCGCGGGCGGTCCAGTACTCCTCGGTATGGTCACCGTCGTCGAAGGTGACTGTGGCATCAGGAAGCTCGCGGGCAAACGCCCGGTTCGCCTCGATGAACGGGTCGTCACGTCCGCAGTCCAGACGCACCGGTATGCCGCGGAGCTTGCCTCGCGCCGCGAAGACGTCGTTGCGGATGAAGTCCTCGCGGTCGTCGAAGGCGCCGGGCGCGCTGTCGCCGGGGGACTGCCACAGCGCCGCGCTGGCGGCGACCACCCCGGCCACCCGTTCGGACCCCAGTCTGGTGGCCATCAGCAGGGCGCCATAACCGCCCATCGACCACCCGATCAGGCCGACTCGGTCGGTCGCAAGGCCCCTTTTGGCCAGCAGCGGCAGCAGCTCCTCGATGACCATGCGGCTGGTGTCGATGCCTGATCTCCTTGCGTGCCAGTAGAAGTCGCCCCCGTCGACGCTTGCCACGGCAAGCCCTGTGGACGCCACGTGGCGTTCGATGTGGACGCCGATGAAGGGCGAGTCGGCGTCACCGCCATGGCCGTGCAGTGCCACCACGAGCGGCTGCGGCGCGGATCCACCAGGTCGTGGGTCGGGTCGGGCCAGACGCCAGCGCACCTCCCGACCGGGCCAGAACCTCGACGAGAGGGTGCCGTCCTCCAGCTCGACCGCGGGCGGCGTGTCGATGCGAGGGCTGCAGGCGACCAGCCACGGCATGGCGACGGCGCCGGCCAGCACCCCACGGCGGCTGATGTCGGTGCTCACGGTGGGGACCCTAGCCGGTTCACCAGCGCGACACGGCCGCCGCCATCAGGTCACAGAACAGGTCCTCCTCGTCAACCTCCAGGCCGCGGCTGACGAACCAGGCGCACATGTTGTGACAGTCGCGCTGCAGGAACTCGGGGCCGCGGGGGTTGCCGATGATGTCGACGATCTGCGGCCAGTCGATGATCACGAGTCGGTCATCGTGGAGCAGGACGTTGTACGGCGACAGGTCCCCGTGGGCCCATCCACGCAGAGCCAGCTCGCTCATGGCTGCGCGGAGCTGCTCGAAGAGGTTGGCGAGCAGGGCCGGGTCCGGGCGGGTCCGGGCCAGCCGCGGTGCGGCCTGCGCCCCGTCCCCGATGAGCTCCATCAGCACCTCGGTGTCGCTGATCTGCACCGGGTAGGGGACGGGCAGGCCTGCCCCCCAGAGCTCGCCCAGAGCGTTGAACTCCGCAAAGGCCCACTGGCCCGAGATCATCTGTTTGCCGAACTCGGTGCGCCGCGCCATCGCGCGCATCTCGCGGCTGCGCCGGACCCGGCGACCCTCGAGATATCCGGCGTCGCGGTGGAACATCCGGTGGTCGGAGTCGCGGAACCGCTTGGCGGCCATGAACACGGCTCGGTCGCTGCCCGGAACCCAACGGCGGACGACGTGCAGGTCGGCCTCCTTCCCGGACTTGATGATGCCCAGATCCTCGTCGACGGCGCCGAGGTCGGTGATGACCCAGTCCGGACGCGGGTCGGGGCCGTGCTGCGCGCCGTCCCAGCTGGACCAGCGCTCGCCTTCAGGAGGTCCATCGGGGGTCGTGTCGACGGCAAACATGCCGTGGCGGAAGTCAGCCGTCAGGGCTGATGGCTCAGTGGGCGTCAGACGTTTGGATGACTGACCAGAACTGTTGTGTGACAAGGGAATACTCCAAGGAGGGGGAGGTGGTGAGCGCGGGCAGCACTCGGAGCAGCTGTTGACATCTCTCGGCCCTCCTCGGATGGGGCGCGCCCTGACGGCGCGCGGTCTGCCTACAGGCTCCCGCGCCCAGCGGCCGGCTGCAACCCGTTTTCCGGAGTCGGCGGCTGTCCCGGGAAGGGGCGGCTCCGGCATACTCGCTGGTAGTTCCAGGAACCCACACGTGAGGGCGGCAAACCCCGATGGCACGACTGCAGCACACCGAGAACCTGACCGATGAGCAGACTGAGCTGGTCAAGCTGGTGCGCCAGTTCGTCGACGAGCAGATCATTCCTGTTGCCATGGAGCTCGAGCGCAAGGACGAGTACCCGACCCAGATCGTCGAGGGCATGAAGGAGATGGGGATCTTCGGCCTGATGATCCCCGAGGAGTACGGGGGGCTGGGCGAGTCGCTGCTGACCTACGCGCTGTGCGTGGAGGAGATTGCCCGCGGGTGGATGAGCGTCAGCGGCATCATCAACACCCACTTCATCGTCGCCTACATGCTGCTCCAGCACGGCACGGAGGAACAGAAGCAGAGGTACCTGCCCCGGATGGCAACCGGTGAGGTCCGCGGAGCCTTCTCGATGTCCGAGCCGGGCTGTGGCTCCGACGTCGCGGCGATCAAGTCCAAGGCCGTGCCCAGCGGCGACGGCGAGTGGACGATCAACGGTCAGAAGATGTGGCTGACCAACGGCGGAAGCTCCAATCTCGTTGCGGTGCTTGTGAAGACGGACACCGGCGCTGACTCGGTCTACAAGAACATGACTACGTTCCTGGTCGACAAGGAGCCTGGTTTCGGCGACGTTGAACCTGGCCTGACCGTCCCCGGCAAGATCGAGAAGATGGGCTACAAGGGCGTCGACACCACCGAGCTGATCCTCGACGGCTACCGCACCACGACGGATCAGATCCTGGGCGGCGAGCCGGGCAAGGGCTTCTACCAGATGATGGACGGCGTCGAGGTGGGCCGGGTCAACGTGGCCGCCCGCGCGTGCGGCGTTGCGCTGAGAGCCTTCGAGCTCGCCATCGCCTATGCCCAGCAGCGGGAGACCTTTGGCAAGAAGATCGCAGAGCACCAGGCGGTGATGTTCCGCCTGGCCGAGATGGCCAC
>JANOHS010000351.1:0-3031 GCA_031406655.1 Micrococcales bacterium | reverse complement strand
GCCGAGAGTGCGCGTCCGAGGCACGCCCACGGGATACGGCTCCCGGCCTTCTTCCAGCAGGCGAGCCCGCTTGGCCCGCCGGACCCGCATCTGCTCAGGCAGGTCGGTTTCCGGAACGGCAGGGTCGGGGGGCTGATTCACCCGGCAAGAGTACCCAGCACCGCGGCGCCAATCGCTGACCCTCCTCAGAAGAGCGCAGCCCCGCTGACCTCGAGCTCGAGGTCGAGCAGCGCTCTCTTCCGCTCGATGCCCCCGCCGTAGCCGGTGAGGCTGCCGTCGGAGCCGACCACCCGGTGGCACGGGATCACGATGCCGATGGGGTTCCTCCCGTTCGCCAGCCCGACTGCGCGGGCCGCCCCTGGCGCTCCGATTCGTATGGCCAGCTCGCCGTAGGACTTCGTCTGGCCGTAGGGAATCTCCTGCAACGCGGCCCAGACGCGCCGCTGGAACTCGGATCCATGCGGCGCCAGAGGCAGGTCGAAGGAGGTGAGCTGACCAGCGAAGTAGGCGTCGAGCTGGTCCGCGGCGGCTTTGAACGGGTCAGCCTCGCGGCCACCCGGGTCGGGCTCGCCGAGCTGGGCGTCGTCCGGGCGGTGACGCTGCAGATCCATGTAGAGGCATCGGATCTGGCCGTCCTCGGCGACGATGGTCAGCGGGCCGACGGGGCTGTCGACCACGGCATGGGTACGCATCAGGCTGCCTCCTCGGCTGGCATTCGGTTGATCGGGTGGTCACCAGTGGCCCAGAGATACTGCACGGCATAGGAACGCCACGGGCGCCAGAGGTGTGAGTGTTCGATGAGCGCCCCTGGCGTTACCGGCAGCCCGAGGCGCTCGGCAGCGAGCTTGATGCCGAGGTCGCCGGCGACGAACGCGTCGGGATCGCCGAGGGACCGCATGGCGATGCTCTCCACCGTCCAGGGACCGAAGCCGTGCAGCGCGTTGAGCCGGACCCTCGCCTCACGCCAGTCGGCCCCCACGTCCAGGTCGAGCCGTCCCTGCGCCAGGGCCTCAACCAGACCCATCAGGGTCTGCCGCCGCGACTTCGGCATGGCGAGGGCGGAGGGATCCATCGCGGCCAACGCGTGCGGGGTGGGGAAGAGGTGGGTCAGGCCACCGCGTGGATCGGGGATGGGGTCGCCGTGCGCAAGAACCAGGCGGGCGGCGTGCGTGCGTGCTGCGGCGGTTGAGACCTGTTGCCCCAGAACGGTTCTGACCGCGAACTCAGCCGGGTCAACGGTCCTTGGAACGCGCCTGCCGGGATTGCTCGAGACGAGTCCTGCAAGCCCGGGGTCCAGGGACAGGACATCGTCGATGGCTTCGGGGTCGGCGTCCAGGTCGAGCAGCCACCGACACCGGCTGATGGCGCTGGCCAGGTCGCGCTGGTCGGTGAGCGAGATCTGACACGCGACATGGTCCTCGGCCGGTCTGAGTGCGACGACCGCATGGCCATGCGGGAGCCGGATCGTCCTGCGATAGGCCCCCGCGCGCCATTCCTCCACTCCCGGAACGGCGGTCGCCGCCAGGTGGCCGAACAGGTTGTCGGGGCAGAACGGCTTCCGGAAGGGCAACCGGAGTGACAGGGTGCCCGTGGCCGCGGGGTCAGGCTCCGACATACCGCCGCCCCTGTGTTGGCTTCCCGTGAGTGCGGCTCTCGCACGAAGCTGCGTCGGCGTCAGCGCGAAGACCTCCTGGACGCACTCATTGAAGGCACGGATGCTCCCAAACCCAGCGGCGAAGGTGACCTCGCTGATGGGAAGGCTGCTGGTCTCGATGAGAACCCTTGCGGTTTGGGCCCTTTGGGCTCGCGCGAGGGCGAGGGGACCCGCCCCGACCTCGGCGGTGAGGCTCCGCTGGATCTGGCGGACGCTGTATCCGAGCCGCTCGGACAGACCGGTCACGCCCTCACGGTCGACGACACCGTCCGCGATCAGGCGCATGGCCCGTGCGATGAGGTCCGAGCGGACGTTCCACTCCGGCGACCCGGGGCTGGCGTCCGGGCGACATCGCTTACAGGCCCGGAAGCCGGCCTGTTGTGCGGCGGCGGCACTGGGGTAGAAACGAAGGTTCTTCAGGTGCGGCCGGGCCGGGCAGCTTGGCCGACAGTAGATGCCGGTGGTCACGACGGCGCAGAAGAACCATCCGTCGAAGCGAGCATCCCTGGACTGGACGGCGCGCTCACATGCTTCGCTGTCCTCGTGCATGCGCCCCAGCATGCCTCGTGGCACCGGCCAGCACTAGCGGAAATGCGACATCAACCGACAAGTGCTCCCGACGACAAGGCGAAGGAACGTGGTAGCCCTGACAGCCACAATCCTTCGCCCTAGTCGGAAACGAGGTCCAGGGCGATGTCCAGGACCGGCGAGGAGTGGGTCAGCGCGCCGACGCTGAGGAAGTCGACCCCCGTCGCTGCGTACGCTCGGGCACCCGCAAGGGTCAGACCACCGGTTGCCTCGATCTCGACCTGCTGACCCGTGCCTCGCACAGCCTCGACCGTCGACCTCAACAGGGCGACAGACATGTTGTCGCACAACAGGAACCGCGCCCCGGCAGCCACGGCCTCGAGCGCCTCGGCCGTGCTGGTGACCTCGGCCTGGATGTCCACAGCCGGAAAGCGCCGGTGAACGGCCTCGAAGGCTGCCGACACCGAGCCCGCCGCCAGCTTGTGGTTGTCCTTGATCATGGCCACGTCGTAGAGGCCCATCCGCTTGTTCGTGCCCCCGCCACAGCGCACTGCGTACTTCTCCAGGGCCCGCAGTCCGGGCGTCGTCTTGCGCGTGTCCAGAACCATGGCACCAGTCCCCTCGAGGGCGTCGGCCCACGCACGGGTGTGGGTCGCCACTCCCGAGAGCCGGCTGAGCAGGTTGAGCAACGTGCGCTCCCCCACCAGGGTGGCCTGGGTCGAACCTCGCAGTATCCCGATGACGTCGCCCCGGCGCACCGTCTCGCCGTCCTGACGATGCAGCTCGACGTCCACCTCGGAGGAGCCAAGGCGTGCGGTCACCGCACGAAAGACCAAGGAGATCAAGGGG
>JANOHS010000203.1:0-9597 GCA_031406655.1 Micrococcales bacterium | reverse complement strand
CAGTCCCGGCAGGTCCAGGTGGGGCAGATCGCGGTGGAGCTGACCCGAACCGAGTTCGACCTGCTGGACGCCCTGAGCGAACGACCCAAGTTCGTCTACACCCGTCGCCTGCTGATCGAGCGTGTGTGGGGCCCGGACTGGTTTGGTGATGAGCACCTCGTCGACATTCATATTGTCCACATCCGGGCCAAGCTCGGAGACGACGCAGCCAAACCGCGATTCGTGCTGACCGTCCGCGGCGTCGGCTACCGGATGGGCCCAGGATGAAGATCCAGCAGAACACATCGAACAGTCCCCCACGTCTGCCTGCCCTGGGTCTGGCGTGGCGACTCTTCGCCGCGGTGGGCCTGGTCGTCATCGCCAGTGCCGGCACCATGCTGGTCGCGGTGCTGCTCGTCGCCGAGCCCGCGTTCCACGCTCACCTCAAGCAGGTCCAGCCAGCGATGTCCGAGCAGGCACACGTCCACGTCGACGAAGCCTTCGCGAGTGGGGTGTTCACCGCACTGGCCGTGGGCATCGTCGTCGCCCTGGCCGCGGCCCTGGTCGTGACCTTGCTGGTGGCAAGGCGACTGGCGGCTCCGGTGGCCGAGGCTGCCGATGCTGCGTATCGGGTAGCCGACGGCGATTTCGAGACCCGGCTGCGGCAGCCGGGGCTCGGCCCCGAGCTCGACCGGTTGACTGCTGCTTTCAACACCATGGCCCGCCGGTTGGCGACCACCGAGGAGACCCGCCGCCGCCTGCTCGCCGACCTGGCCCACGAGCTCCGCACGCCCCTGGCCTCGATGCAGGCCACCATCGAAGCAGTCACCGACGGCATCCTGCCCAGCGACCAGAGCACCCTGGCCACGCTGACCGAGCAGTCGCAGCGACTGCACCGCCTCGTCGGCGACCTTTCTGCGGTATCGCGCTCTGAGGAGCGCCAGCTGAACCTGCACCCGGTCATGGTCCCGGTCCATGGCTTGGTGTCGGAGGCGGTGACCGCGGCCCGACCACGATTCGTAGCCAAAGACATCAGCCTCACCACTAGCGAGGACCAGGCCGACTGGCGGGTGCTGGTCGACCCCGACCGGCTGGCCGAGGCCCTGGGGGCGTTGCTCGACAACGCTCTTCGTCATACCGCTAAGGGGGGGGCGGTCACCGTTGCCGCCACCCGGCACGACAACCGATGCCGGATCGCCGTGACCGACACCGGCGAAGGCTTTGACCCCGACCTTTCAGCCCAGCTGTTTGAGCGCTTCTACCGGGGCGACACCTCGCGCACCGCGAACGGCGCCGGAAGTGGCATCGGGCTGACCATCTCCAAAGCGATCGTCGAGGCCCAGCACGGGCACCTGCGCGGCCACAGCGACGGACCAGGCAGAGGTGCACGTTTCGAGATCACGCTGCCCATCGCGGCGCGCAGCCGACAGCGAACCGCCGATCCGGCTAGCCCGAATGGGCATCTGTCAGGGTGACTCGCAGCCGCGCGTTCCGTGGTCTTCACCGGAACACGTTTCGGCAGTGCGGAAACCCGCCAGGACGTCGTAGCTCATCGCTTGCCGACTGTCGCTGAGTATGGACCCCAGCCCGTGATGGATCATCGAGATCGCCTCTGCCTTGTGCATCTCCGCGAATGAACTGGCGCTGTCGTGTTCCACCATCGCGGTGTAAGAGCCGTCCCGTCCGCGCATCAGGCGCCGGCCTCTTAGCCCCCCAGCTGCGTGCAGTTGCTCATTGGACCGGGCGAACCAGTCTCGAAAGTCCTTGTCGCGCTCGGCGGGCACGGCGGGGAATCGGGTGATGGCGATATGCACGTCTACCTCTTTCGTTCACAACGATGGTCCCGCGGACGCCGGTCGAAACGTACCCGAGCCATGCCTCGAAATTGCGCGGACCTATGTAGAGAATCTCCGGTCCGCATGTGCATCAGGTTGGATTTCGATGAAGGTTCCCTTAAGACGGCGTTCGGATTGGATCCGCCCCCCGCAGATCAGGAGGGCGAACAGCGAGACCAACTAAAGCGCTTCATCAACACGTACGAGTCGGGCAGCAAGGCACCCGAACCCGGTCGGGAGTGCACCGGAGGTACCGGCACCCGCAAACGCTGACCGTGGTAGCCGAAGCCGTCGCGCCAGCCGCGGTCAAAGATGCACATCTTCCCGGGCGGTCATGTCGGTTCCTTCAGCGCACGGACCAGCGGTGCCTTCCCCAGAGGTGTGCGCTCCACGGCCGCGACCAATTGCACGTTTACGTAAGTTTCCACGACACCCGCAGAGGTCAGGACGGCGACCAAAGCGTCGTGGACCACCTCACTGGATGCCGACGACGCGAGGCCTACCAGGAGCACCCGCAGGCCGGACGGCTCCTGGATGACCTGCCACCCGGCGAGGGTGACCTCATCCAGAACCTTGTGGAAGACGTTGGGATGGATACTGATCTGTCCCTTCAGACCAGGCAGCAGCAGGGTGTCCTCCACTCGGCCTTCGATACCGGTCAGCAGGGAGAAGGACCGACCGCATGGGCAGCCACGGCCGCCGACCCCCAGGCGGTCCGACATCTCGTAGCGGATCAGGGGCAGCGTCCTGGAGAAGAGCACAGTCACCAGCAGATGGTCGCCGACGGTGCCCGGCTGGGCGGGCATGCCGCCTTGGTCCACCGGTTCTACGATCACAAGGTCCTCATAGATGTGACGTCTGTGGAACGAGCACGGTGACGCGATACCTGCGGTCTCGGTGGCGGCGTAGACGTCAAAGGGCGCAGACCCCCACGCGGAAAGCATTTCGGCGGCGGCGCGTTCGCTCAGCACCTCGGAGGCAGACATCACCGACTGCGGCGCAATATTGAGCCGGAGCGAGTGCTGCTCCCCCGCCAAGGTCCGCAAGACGGACGCATAACCGACCAAGACGCGGGGCTGGAAGTCGTTCAACGCTGCCACGGTCTCCGAGAGCGAACTGGTTGCGTCCAAGCGAAGTGTGGGCACGAACCGGGATCGCAGCGAGGCCCCGACGACTGCCGACTGGTGGGTCGGCACACGGGAGCTGACCATCCCCACCGGCAGCGGACGGGTCAGCCGAACCGGTACGCCTGCCCAGTCGTTGGCGCGAGCGTAGGAGGCAAGCACGGTGGCCCACTCGGACCGGTCCCATATGAAGACTCCCCGGCGGCCTGTGGTGCCCGCCGTCGCTGCGACCCACCATCGCTCCCGCCATGGCATCCCCGGGTCTGCGCCCGTCGCCAACAGCGCCCGCAGGTGATCCTCCACCTCAGCCAGCCGCAGTCCGGGAACAGTCACCGCCTGGTCAAAGTTGTTCATCAGGTCCGTCTTCGTCACTGGCGGAAGTTGCCCCAGGGGAGCGTCATACAGTCCGGCATGATGACGTCGGTAGAACTCAGAGCCTGCGTAAGCCGCACGCCTCAGGTCCCCGAGGGCCCGTCCCTGATGGGCTGCGATCCGACGCGCGTCCCAACGATCCCGGTGCCGCCAGCGGGCACGCAGGAACAGCAGCTCGGACATCAGACGAATATCCATACGGTCAGGCGTTGCCCAAAGACACAGCGACTGTGCCCTCCTCCCCGACAGGGTCAGGGCCCACCGGCTGACGTCACTTCTCGTCACCGGACGGGTCTTTGCCTCTGATCATGCCGCGGTAACTCGCTGAGGGGAACATCTCGCCTCGTGGGTCGCCGGCGCAGGCTAACCGTAGGAGCCCCAGCTGGCGAGCCGGGCTGCGGCAACGATCACCGGTGTGGATTACCTGATGAGGTCTAGGCCAGTGCCGGCTCCGAGACCGGCGCGCGCCGCAACGTCAACGGCGTCGGGTTGTGCAGGTTGTCGGCCACTGGACAGCGGGTTTCGACGATGCGCAGGATCTCGTCGATCTCGTCAGCACTCGCGTCCGAGTCGACCTCGGCTGTGAGGGCAATCGCACTACAGCCCGTGCGGAGGTCCGTCGGGAACCCCATCAGTCGAGCGGGGTCGAGGTCGCCCTCGACCGTGGGGCGCAGGCCTCGGATGTTCACGTCTCGCTCGGCCGCGACCATGTGCACGACCACGTTGACGCAGCCGGCCAGGCTGGAGAGCACGAGCTCGACGGGACTGGGCCCAGCGTCGGTGCCGCCGTGGGACTCCGGCTGATCGATGGCAAATGAGAATCCGCGAACGGACATCATGAGCTTGCTCGGCGACTCGGAGTTCCCCGTGACGATGAATTTCAACGACTTGGCTGCCATGAATGTCCTCCCATGCGATGGCCGGCGCGACCATACCCGCCGGGCGCCCCAAGCATGGCGGTAACGCCGGTGCCATCGGGCGCCGGGTGGGTTGATCAGTCAGTACTTCAGGAAACCTTCATCGTTCCGCCTCCCTAATCATCATCAGCGGAGCGGATTGTGGGTATCGAGTACCCGGCATGACGAAACCTGGAAGGGGTGACCCATGATCCTTGGCGCGTGGTGCGGGCAGCTGGGCGTGGGCGGATGGGTCCTGATGGGGCTTTTCTGGGCGACTTTCGTGGGACTGGTTCTGTGGGCCTTGAGTCGGCTGTTCGCACCCGTCCGGGAGGACGAAGTCCTTCACGAGGGCGCAGATGACCTGGATCTGCGGTGGGCGCATGAGCAGATGGATCTCTCTGAGCACCGGACTCTTCGCGGAGGTCGCCTCAGGGAGTCCGCTCTGCACGAGGAACTCACCGCCTCCCCGAGTCGCCGAAACGGGAGAACGCGCTAGCGACAGCGGTTCCGCACCGGCAGGAGGTTATCTACGTTCGTTCATCCGCGGGGCAGGAATATCCGGAAGGTGGATCCCTGTCCGGTCCCGGGGCTGGTCGCGCTGAGCTGCCCGCCGTGGGCCTCGACGAAGGCCTTGGCGATGGCCAGTCCGATTCCGGATCCTCCGTGAGCCCGGTCCCGGGCGGTGTCGACCCGGTAGAAGCGTTCGAACACATGGGCGAGATGCTCAGCCGGGACGCCCTCGCCGCTGTCTGTGACGGACAGCGCCACGCCACCGGTTCGCCGAGATGCGGTGGCGGTTATCGTGACTGTTCCGCCCGCGGGGGTATGCCGCAAAGCGTTGTCGAGCAAGTTGCCGAGAACCTGTCCGATCCGTTCCGGGTCCAGGGAAAGCTGTGGCAACCCGGCCCCGATATCCGTAACCAGCTGGACACCTTTCGTCTCGTATGCTTCAGCGACCGAGTCGACCGCGGCGCTCACCACTGTCGCTGGTTGCACCGTTCGCCGGTCCAGCGGGACCTGTCCCTCCTCGGCCCGGGAGACGGTGCCGATGTCCTCGGACAACCGGGCAAGGCGTCTGGTCTGAGCGCGCAGGAGCGCCGCGGTTGCGGTATCCAACGTCGCGACGCCGTCCTCCAGCGCCTCGAGGTAAGCGTCCAACGTCGCCACCGGCGTGCGCATCTCGTGTCCGAGGTCGGCCAGCAGCCTGCGGCGGGTCCGCTCAACCGACCCCAGCCGGTCAGCCATCTGGTTGAAGCCCGACACCAACGCGTCGAACTCCGCGCCGAGCCGCGGGGAGGGGACCCTCACGTCGTAGCGGCCCCCGGCAACATCGCTGGCTGCGTCGGCGATGCTGGCAACCGATCGCCCGATCCGGCGCGCAATGTAGACGTTGACAGCCATGGCCACGACCAGGGCAGTCAGCAGTGCCAAGGACAGCGAGATGGCGTTGGCACTCTGGTAAGCCCTCTCGGTGTGCAGGATCTGGGCCGGTGTCGCTCCAACGTTGGCTTGCGTGAGGTGACCGTGGAACAGGGTTGGGCCCACGGTGGCTGCAATCAGCCAAGCGGTGAGGCTGCCGGTCAGCAGGACCAGCGTCTGAGCCACCAGAAGGCGACCTGCCAGGCCACCTCGGCGACGAGTCGGCTCGCCGGCTGGCGCCCTCATGTGCCGTCGCCCATCCGATAACCGACGCCGCGTACGGTACGCACGTAGCGCGGTGAGCTTGGATCGTCGCCGAGCTTGCGGCGCAGGTGCCCGACGTGGACGTCGACCAGGTGCTCATCCCCGACCCAGCTCTCGTCCCACACCGCGTCCACGAGCTGCCGACGCGAGAAGACGATCGCGGGCCGCGCCGAGAGGGCCTCCAGCAGGTCGAACTCGGTACGCGTCAGCGCCACCGGCTCACCGTCACGGTGAACCTCCCGTCCGGCCACATCGACACTGAGCGCCCCGAACACCCGCGGCGGCGCTTCCTCGGCAGGCACCCTACTGGTGGCTGACGCGCGAGGACGGCGCAACATCGCATGGACCCGGGCCAACAGTTCACGGGGGCTGAACGGCTTTGTGAGGTAGTCATCCGCCCCCACAGACAGGCCGATGAGCTTGTCGATCTCCTCGGTGCGCGCCGTGAGCATGATGATGTAGCAGTCGGAGAAGGTGCGCACCACCCGGCAGACCTCGACACCGTCGATCACTGGCAGCCCCAGGTCGAGCACCATCAGGTCGGGATCGACCTGCCGGGCCAGCTCGATCGCCTGCTGCCCGTCACGAGCCATGGACACCTCGAAGCCATCGCGGGTCAGGTAGGACCCCACGAGGTCGGCCAGGGCTTGTTCGTCATCCACGACCAGCACACGAAGGCCGCCGGGCTGCGCTGGATTCAGATCTGGTCTGTCTGCCGGTTGGCTCATGCTTCAAGTGTCGGGGACTCGAAGTTGATAGTGCGTATTGGGTGCGTCTCCCCCTTCGCCCCGGCGCGGCCTACACCGCTCCCCCATCCGCGCTCTTAGTCAAGCCTTCACAGTTTCTCCATCGTGCCTTCGCTATCGGAGCGCAACCTTGGGCAATGAGAACCACAGATACTCTGGCCGCCACGAACCCCTCCGCTGGGGAGGCTCAGGGCAACACTGGAACCACGGCCGAGGGAACGACCGGTCGGAAGCGTCGAACGGTGTGGACGGTGCTCAGCGGTGGTGTTGGCGGGATCGTCGGCTTGGCACCTCACGTGCTGCACCACATCGGACCACTGGTTGGGACCGCGCTCGTGGCAGGTGCCGGTGGTACCGCGCTCTTTGGCGTCCTCGGCCTGGTCGCCTCGGTACCGATGCTCATCAAATTGAGGCGCAGGTTCTCCAACTGGTGGGCCCCGGGTATCGCACTGGGCGTCTTCACCGCGATGTTCCTTATCTCCTCGTTTGTGGTCGGGCCGCTGATCAGCGGTCCCGACGAGCCGGCTAGGCCCGGCGTGTCTCAGGTCGAGCACGACGCCCACCATTCCTGAGCACGCCCCCTCCCGATCAACCCACGGGGCGCGCTGAATACGGAGATCGATCTCGACCAGTGGAACCCGGTCAGGCTCCTTGGCAGCACCCTTCCCTCACCTTCGCCCAAGGCATCGGCCGGCTCGGCTGTCTGCTGGCCGGTAACGGCACTTACGGCAAACCAGATGGCCCACACCCGGCACCTGACCCGTCCGCGACGAGCTGCATTCCAGACGCCACGCGACAACGCAATGACCGCACGCCGAGACCTGCGTGGATCTTCAGCATTTCTTCATCATCCCTGCATCAAGTTGCATGGGTTCGGCGGCCACCTTGGAGTGCACAGGAATCCGCAAGACACAAGACCAACAGACGAAGGGACCAGGACATGAACACCAACATGCAAGGTCACAACCACGGCGGGAAGAACCACCTGCTCTGGATGCTCGGAATCGCTGGGGTCGTGCTCGTCGTCCTGCTCGGCACTGGACGCTCCTTCCAGCAAGCCCTGCCGTACGCGATCTTCTTGGCGTGCCCGCTGATGATGGTTGGCATGATGTTCATGATGCGGGGCGGCAACGACCGGCGGCAGGGCCAGGACACCACTGACCACCGCGACGGCAGTGAGGCCGCTGTCCATCACGACCACGATGCACCAGAAACATGGCAGGACTCACCCAACTTCAACCCTTCTCAGTCCCCGCCGGCCAGCACCCGTCCGTGAGTGGCTCTCGGCTTGGCCAAGAGTCGGTCGGCCCACCACTGGGTGTCGGGATCGCGGTCGGGACGCCGAAGCCAACGATTTGACGTCGAACTTAGGCAAACCTTCATAGAACGGTCATCGAATTGCCTGTATCCGATCGCGAGACTTTTGAGCGTGTCGGCCACAGGGGCGGGCTTCCATCGAGAGGCCATGCCCATATGCCAGAACTGTCCCGTCGAAACGTCCTGATAGGTGCCTTCGGGCTTGGCGGTCTCGCGGCCGTGAGCGCCTGCGCGGGCAGTCCTGCCGGGCCGGCCACGGCTGAGTCAGCACGCCGAACCCAGGCTCTGGGCCGCACCGCCGGCCAGCGCGTCGTCACCGCCAACCTGACCCCACGAGCGACCACGGTCGACCTCGGCGGGCCGGTGGTGAAGACCTGGGCTTACGGCGACTCGGTGCCGGGACCGCTGTTGCGGGCCAGGGCAGGGGACCTGCTGCGGGTCAAGGTGGACAACCAGCTGCCGACCGATACGAGCGTGCACTGGCACGGGATCGCCCTGCGCAACGACATGGACGGCGTGCCGGGCATGACCCAGGACCCGATCAACGCGGGACGGTCGTTCACCTACGAGTTCACCGTCCCCGACCCGGGCACCTACTTCTACCACCCCCATTCCGGCGTCCAGCTCGACCGCGGCCTCTATGGTGCCCTGCTCGTTGACGAGGCGGCCGACCCCGGCGGCTACGACGCCGAGTGGACCGTCGTGCTCGACGACTGGGTCGACGGCACCGGCAGCACCCCCGAGCAGGTCCTCAAGTCACTGACCGCGGTAGCGAGTGGGACGGACCAGGACTCGATGGACGGCATGGACATGGAGGGCATGGACATGGGCGGCATGGGGGAGGGCATGACATCGGCGCTGTTGGGGGGTGCCGGCGACATCTCCTACCCGCACTACCTGGCCAACGGACGCGTCCCCGGCGCGCCGGTGACCCTGAGCGCCAGACCCGGGCAGCGGGTGAGACTGCGGCTGGTCAATGCCGGCTCGGATACCGCGTTCCGGGTGGCGCTCGGCGGTCACCGGCTCACCGTCACCCACAGCGACGGGTTCCCCGTCACGCCGGTGACCACCGACGCGTTGCTGGTCGGGATGGGCGAGCGGTATGACGTGCTGGTCACCGTCGGTGACGGCGTCTTCCCACTCGTTGCGCTCGCCGAGGGCAAAGTTGGTGGCGCCCTCGCCGTGGTGCGTACCGCGACCGGCGCACCACCCAAGGCGTCCGCCCGCCCGTCCCAGCTCACCGGGAAAGTCATCCTGAGCACCGACCTGACCGCCGACAGCGCGGTCCGGCTCAAGGCCAAGGACGTGGACCGCAGCCACGACCTGCTGCTGCGCGGTTCCATGGCCCCCTACCGGTGGACCATCAACGGCAATGCCTTCCCCGACGGCGACCCGTTGCCAGTCAAGGCGGGTGAGCGGGTTCGGCTGCGGTTTCAGAACATGTCGATGATGTTCCACCCGATGCACATCCACGGTCACACGTTCGGGCTGGTGCGCGGCGGTGCCCGCAAGGACACCGTCATCGTCCGCCCGATGCAGACGGTCGAGGTGGACCTCGACGCCGACAACCCCGGCCAGTGGGCGGCTCACTGCCACAACATCTACCACGCCGAGACGGGCATGATGACGTCCCTGTCCTACC
>JANOHS010000284.1:0-8272 GCA_031406655.1 Micrococcales bacterium | reverse complement strand
CGGCTCAACCCGCGCGGCGCCCTGGCCCGCGAGGCACAACCGCGGCTGCGCACCGGGTTGACCGGGCTGGAGCGCACGTCCGTCACCATCCGTAGCCTGTGCCGTTCGCTCCTGGACCGGACCTATTTCGTGCCCAGCGAGCAGGAGGAGACCGTGTATGACGCCCGCGTCCGCGCCGAGCTGGCACACGTGCTCGCGGCTGCAGCGGACGCAGTCGAGCACGTGTCCGCGGTGACGTCCGGCACCGCGGACCAGGACGCCGCCCGGACCGAGGTCGACCGGCGGCTCTCCGAGCTGCACCGTCGCCGCGACCGCCTTGCCGAACTCCTTCTGGAGGAGTCGACTGCGGACCGGGCGGTCTGGCAGCAGCATGGCGCCCTGCTCACCGACCTGGACCGGATGCGGACCGAGATAGAGGCCGCTGTCCGCACACCCCAGGAGGCTTGGCGACCCCCTCCGGTCATCCATCTCCAACGGCGGGCCCTGCGGCAGATGCTGGCGGCGGCCCGGCAGAGCGCCGAGCGACGGCGACGACGCTCTTGAGGACGTCGCGCTGGTGAACGTGCCGCCAGCCGAAGGCATACTCGGGGCATGAACGAGATTCCTGCGGAGAACTACGCCCGGCCATGGGAAGGCGACGAGCGGCAACCGACCCCGCTGTCGGGCGGCGAGCGCGAGACCCTGACCGCGTTTCTGGAGTGGCATCGCCAGACCCTCGAGCTCAAGTGCACCGGAGTCCCTGCGGATCGACTCGCGGACCGAAGCATCCCGCCGTCCGTTCTCAGCCTGCACGGCCTGGTCCGCCACCTTGCAGGGGTCGAGCGCTGGTGGTTCCGCCAGCAGTTCGCCGGCGAGGACCTACCGCTCCTGTACTACTCGGACGACGACCCGGACCAGGATTTTGACGCTCTAGGGGGTGACTTTGACGACGACCTCACGGTGTGGCGGTCGGAATGCGAGTCCGCTCGCGCCATCGTGGCAAACGCAGTTTCTTTGGAGCAGAAAGGTCTTCGCCAGCGCGATGGGCTTCCTTTCTCCCTGCGCTGGCTGATGCTTCACCTCATTGCCGAGTACGCACGACACAACGGCCACGCTGACCTGCTCCGCGAACGGATCGACGGCAGGACCGGTCACTAGCCTGGTCAGTCCGCTACAGCGCCTTCACTCAGCGCGGCAACCTGCGTCCGCAGCTCGGCCACCTCACCTCGCAGTAGCTCGACCTCAAGGGCAAGGCCGGCCAGGGTCGGGCCGTCCGGTGGGGCGCTCGGATCCCAGATCGGCCCGGCGTGCGAGATCGGCCCGGCGTGGACCTGCCCACCGTCCACAAGCAGCTGACCGTAGCGCGCCTCCTTGCGGCCCGGCTGCCGCTCGAGGCGGGCCACGAGCGGGTCATCGCGGTCGGCCAGCGCCTCAAGCGCCTCCTGCACCTGCGTGACCGTGTCGAACGGATGCATCCGCTCGGACCGGGCGCGCAGCTCGCCAAGGGTCTGCGGTCCGCGCAGGAGCAGAACGGCCAGCAGGGTCACCTGTCCCGGGGACAGACCGAGCGAGCTGTCGAGCAGGTGGTGGTGCTTCTCGCGACGTTCGCCGGTGCGGTGGACCATCCGCAGCAGCCCTTTCTCCCGCAGGCTTCGCGTCGTTATCCGGACGGTCGAGACGTCGTAGGTGACCAGCGGGTCCCGGTTCGTGGTCTGGTTGCACGCAGCGATCAAGGCGTTCTCGGTCAGCGGGTACAGCTGTGGGGTGGTGAGCTGCTTCTCGACCAGGCAGCCCAGCACCCGGCCCTCTTCGCTCGTCAGTTCCATGGCACACCCTAAGCCGCAACCGGCAGCCGACGAGTCGCCCGCTTCCCGCCCGGGACGGCCTTGCTCAGTTCAGGCCGGTTCCTGGACCCGAAATCGGGCTCCGGAGCGGCCTCAACTGAGCAAGGGTAGCTCTGCCTAACAGCACTCCTCGCCCTGCCAGGCCTCGACGCCCTCATAGACCGCCCAGCCCGCGAGCAGCAGGCCGATAGCAGGGTCGAGCCAGGACCAGCCCAGGAGAGCGGTGACGGCCAGCCCGATCAGGACCGCGCCGGCCTGTGCCGCGCACATCAGGTTCTGCAGGCCTTCACCGGCGGTGGCTTCCGAGCCCAGTCGAGCGCCAAGCCGTTGCTTGGCCCGTCCCAGCAGCGGCATGACGATCAGGCTGGACGCCGTGACCACCAGGCCCAGAACGCTCGCATCCACCTCATGGCCGCCGAACAGGTCGCGCAGGGACTCAACCACGAGGTAGGGGGCCAGCAGGAAGAAGGAGACCGCGACGGCTCGTTGCGCCCTTTGCTCGGCGACCTCGGAGAGGGTTCTGCTGCCGGTGAAGCGCCAGATCACGATGATCGCGGCCAGCCCCTCGATGACCGAGCCCAGCGCCCAACCGACCAGCGCGATCGAGTTGGCCGCGACGCCGGCGACCAGACCCAGGACTCCCTCACCGGTCATCCAGGCGAGCGAGAACCACGAGAGCGTCCTCGCCTGTCGGGAGGCACGTAGCCACCCGGCGTCCCGTTCCGGCTGCTGCGGTCGTTCCTGGGAGACACAACAGTCGTCCGGAAGCTGGGCGCCGGTGGTGAGCGGGGTGTCGCTGGGCGCATCGTGGATGGGCGGTTGAATCGTCACGGGGGGGCGGTATCTCCTACGTTCTGGGGCTGCTTCGCACGTGTCGTCGCAGTTTAGGCGTCCGGCCCCGGGGCGACTCACCCGCAGTATGACGGCCTACTCGTCATCCGTTCGGCCGCGCGTGCTGCCATCGAAGCCACCGCCTGTCGTCTGCGGCGGCGCGGGCATCAGATGTGGCTGCACGCCTCGGCTGAACGGCTTGACTTTGTCGCTGAGCAGCCAAGATTGCGACGAACCGCACCATGTGGCCGTCAGCGATGACAATCTTGGCGGTGGTGATGACATGAACGATCCCAGTACTGCGCTCCGGCGCCTCAGTGCGGCCCTCGATGCGGGGGACCGCGATGCTGTCATGGCGTGTTTCACGGACGACGCCACCGTGCACGTGATGTCCGGCGATAAGCGAATCACGTTCACGGGCAATGACATTCGCGATGCAGTCGACGAGCTCCTGACGGGGTTCGACAACATCAGGATGACACCGTCCACGCGACTGGAGTCCAACTCGCAGGTCGTCGAGGAGTCCGTGCTCTCGGGTGACCACACGGGCAGCTTCGTCGGCGCGAAACCCACGTCCAACAGGGTCCACGTCAACGTGAAGCTGACCGCCTCAGCGGGCCCGGACGCGCCACAACCAGGTCTGAAGTCCTTGCTGGTCGAAGCCGACACCCGAGCCCTGTTGGCCCAGATCGGCGCGAACCAGGACGGCATCGGGGCGGCAGGCGGGATGCTCGCAACGGTGCGGGAACGCCACCAAGGCGTCCGAATTCTCACGGCTGCCGTACCGCCTGCGGCAGCCGCGGCTGACGTCGGCGCTGCGCCCGGCCGATCGGGGTCGCGTCGCCGGCTTGTCGCCATGGCTGTGGCTGCGTCGCTTCTCTTGGTGGTATTCATGGCCTGGCGGCCCGGATCCAGCGACCCGGCCATCGCAGCAGATGGCATCCACGCCACCCCGCCGGTCGCCACCAGCGCTCCCACCTCCACGCCCAGCCAGCCGGCGGCCACACCGACGCCTACTCCAACGACACCGGCCAAGCTGCCGGTCATCGCCACGGCGGCACCGAAGTCCGTCCCTCGCGTCCAGGCCGGTCAGCAGGTCGTCCTCAGGTCCGATGTCACGTTCGCTTTCGACTCCGCTGCCTTGACCCCCGCAGCCAGCGCGGCCGTGACCCGCCTCGCCGCGCAGATCCGCAGCGCCGGCGTCAAGGGCACCATCCAGATCAACGGTTACACCGACAACAGCGGGACGGTTGCCTACGACCTGGCTCTCTCCCGGGCTCGAGCCCTTGCCGTCGCGAGGGTCCTGCAGTCCGGTCTGGCAGGTCGACCCGTCACCCTGGCCCCCCAAGCCTTCGGACAGGCCAACCCGGTCGCACCCAACACCACTGACGCCAACCGTGCACGGAACCGGCGGGTCACCATCGTCCTGCCGACTCCTCGCTGAGCCGCACCGGCACTTCTTCCGGCCAAACGCGGCATCTGGCCCCGCCCGCTCGCCGCACCGGCACTTTTTCCGGCCAAACGCGGCATCTGGCCCCAGCCGCTCCCAGCTCAGGCTCCGCGCTGGACGATCTCTTCCTGGCTGGCGCTGAGCCCGTCGGCCATGCAGATGGCATCCAGTGCGGTGTTGCGCTTCACGACGGCCAGGGCGATCGGGCCGAGCTCGTGGTGCCGCGCGACCGACGTCAGGCGGCCGACGACCCGACCGTCGACCTCAACCTCGGCACCACGCTCGGGCAGGGTGTGACCGGATCCGTCCACGTGAAGGAACACCAGCCGACGCGGCGGGCGCCCAAGGTTGTGGACGCGAGCCACCGTCTCCTGCCCGCGGTAACAGCCCTTGTGCAGGTGGACGGCCGTGCGAAGCCAGTCGACCTCGTGAACGATCGTTCGCCCGTCGGTCTCGAACCCCAACCGGGGACGCCAGGCAGCGACGCGCAGGGCCTCCGCGGCCCACATCCCCGCCAGCGGCCGATCCCCGACCGCCTGCTCCAGCTGGTCGCGAGGGAGGATCAGCTCTCGCCAGGGACGCTCGCTCCCCGGATGCCTGGCCGGGTCAACCACGGCGCTGTATGCCGCCGTCTCGCCAACCATCAGCGGCCACGGATCGCTCCAGGCCAGGTGCTCCCCCGGTCTGGTCTCGGAGCGCATCGGCTCGCCGATCACCGCGTAGTCGGCGCTCACGTCGGTAACCTCGACGCGCAGCATGAAGCGCATCGAGTCCAGCCAGGACCTGAGCGCATCGGCCGTCCCCGGCTCGACGGTGACCCAGCTGGCGTGTCCGTCGTCCACGAGGTGCAGGTCGTGCTCGATGTGCCCCTTGGGGCTGAGGACCAACGTCTCGACGGACCTGTGGGGAGCCAGCCCCGTGAGCATCTGGGTGGTCAGCGAGTGCAGCCACGAGATGCGGTCAGGCCCGGTAATCTTGAGGACCCCGCGATGGGACAGGTCGACAGCGGCCAGACCCTCGACCAGGAGCCGTTGCTCGCGCAGGGGGTCGCCGTAGTGGGCGGCCACGCCGGCATCAACACCGTCGCCGGCCACGGCCCGGGGCCGGCTCAGGAACGGGCTGAACGGCAGCAACGGACCTGCCTGAGCGGTGGCAGCTGCGCTGTCGGAGAGACCGCCCGGCTCGCGAACGGTCACGTCACCCACTGGTTCTCACCCGGCCCGCCTGAGCCGATCCCGGGGCTGCCTTTGCCGAACATGCTTCGCACCATCCGTGTATCGCCATGTGTTTCACATCGGCGACAAAGCCGTGGCGGGTCAAAAGATTCCCCACGAACGGGTCAGCCGTCGCGACCTCGCTCTCGATGACCACCCCGCAGGAGAGGCAGACGAGGTGAACGTGGTCGGCGTGGTCGGCCAGGTGATAGGTCGGCGATCGGTGGTCGAGGTGGGTGTGGGAGACCACGCCGACCTGCTCGAGCGCTTCGAGGTTGCGATAGATGGTGGACAGGGACAGAGCCGGCCCGCCGTCTCGCCCCACGGCTTCGGCGAGGCCGTCCGGAGTCGCGTGGCCGAGCGCGCTGACCGCACGGATGATCCGCTCACGCTGGGGGGTCAGCCGCATACCTCTGGCCCTCAGGGATTCACCAAGGTCCCTCATACCCGCGAGCCTACTCAAGCATTTGCCGCGGTCCGCTGCATAGGGACGGCCGACAAGCCAGGACGCCCGACCGCTAAGAGACGCTCCAGGTGACCAGGCCGTCGGTCGACCGCATCGTCGTGTCGCCGACCGCCAGCCAGCCGCCGCCGTCGACCAGCGAAAACGCGATCTGGCCGCCGTCCTTCGGCACCGCCACCGAGATGCACGAGGTGGCTTCGCCCAGGTCGACCCGCCGGATCTGAACACCGGCGCAGCCCGGAGCATCCACGAGAGCGACATGGGTCTGCGCCGGGCTGGCCAGGCGCACGGCCAGGGCCACGGCGCCGCTGGCGTTGCCCGAGTCGGCCCACGATGAAGCGGTGTCCGCCGTCGAACGCAGCAGACCGTCTGCGCAGAGCACCCGGGCGGCGGTGGTCGAGAGGACAGCGAGGTCCAGGACGGCACGCGCACCACAGGGTTTCGAGGTTGCGGGGCCCGGGGCTCGCACGACCAGGGGATCCTCCGGGTCACGGAACCACGCACTGCCCACGGCACTGCCGGAAGCCCACGTCCCACCCCCGTCGCTCGTGCTCTGGAACTCAGGCGCGCAGCTCGAGCCGGCGCCGATGACGAAGGCAGCCTGGCCGTCAGTGGGCCGCACCCGGACAATCATCGGCAGGGGCGCCTTGGCGTCGGTCCAGGTTGTCCCGCCATCAGTGGTCGTGACCAGCTTCGCGCCTCCCTCGGCGCAGGTTCCGACGCTGACCCGCCAGGCCCGCTGGTTGTCCAGAGCCGCGAGCATGGTCCGCAGCGGAGCCGCGGTCCCAGTCGGGGTCGCGGTCACTGGAGCGGTCGATGTCGTGGCTGAGGGCCCGACCGAAGGGCTTTGCGTGGCGCCGCCGGAGTCGATCGGGGCTGAGCTCACCGGATCCGTGACGCCGACGGTGCTTGCGGTGGACCGCAGCGCCATACCGACCAGGACGACATCGAGGGCCACGAGTCCCACCAGACCAGCGGTGGCAACTCGGGAGGAAACCGTCAGCAGGCCCATGTCAGCCGACCAGGGCACGGACGACGGCAGACATCGACTCGACCACCTGCTGTGCCATCGTGGCGAACACCTCGTCCTTGCGCCTGAACGGGTCGACGATATCGGCTCGGGCAGGCTCGAGCGGGGGTTTGAGACCGCGGCTCGCCGCCGCCTTCTCCGCCACCTGACGGACCCACGCCTGCGCATCGGTGTGGTGCAAACCCGTGCTGAGCTCGCCGACCCCTGAGCCAGGGCCGTCGACCCCCCAGACAAACCTGCCCACCCCTGAGCTGAGCCCGTCGACCTTTGAGGTGAGCCCGTCGACCCCCGCGACGAAGCCTCCCCCCACGTCGGCCGCATGAGTATCCGTGACGCGCCCGTCGAACCCGGTGACCAGGTCGGCAAAGTCGCGGAAGGCGAAGACCTGGCGCAGGGCCTTGGGATACATGGCCGCCACCAGGCCACGGTGCTCCCGGGTAGCGGTCAGAACCAGATCGGAGCCGGCGATGAGCTCTGCGGTCAGGTGCCGGGCTCTGAACCCCTCGGGGTTGCCGCCGTGGGCCACGAGCTGAGCGGCAGCCTGCTCGTCCATGTCCCATCCGGTCAGCGCATTCGTGCCGGCGCTGTCCACCAGGACTGGCCGGTCGGATCCCGGCAAGGCATCGTCCAGCCGGCGCTGCAGGAGCCGCTCGATGAAGGGTGATCGACAGATGTTGCCGGTGCACACGATCAGGATCCTCGCCGGGTCACCCAACAGACGCTCCGCTCAGCCCACGCGCTGGAGCTTGGCCGACACGTGACTGTGCAGGCTCTGGCCCACGGCCGCCATGTCCATCGCAAACAGAAGACGGGAGCCCACAAGCCCGTACATCCGCGACCCGGCGTTGTACTCCTTGGCCGCCGGGCTGCGCAGGACACCGTCGGTGCGCAGGTGGACGGCCGGCTTCTCAGCGTCACGGTGTCCGACATACATCTCGATGATGCCGGTGGGGTGGGTCAGCAGCAGCTCGATCTCGCCGTTCTCAAGGACCCGCCAGAACCCGAGCTCGGTGGCCAGCGGGCGCACCCTTGCGCCGGCGTCATCCAGCAGCCAGGTCCGGCTCTGCCACTCCAGGAAGGGACGACCATCGTGTGAGCACACAATCTCCTGGCCGAAGTTGGCCGACTCGATGGTCGGGTAGCCGACGACGCCGGCACCCTCCCAGCGACCGACCAACCAGGCGAGGGGCGCGAGGGCGGGGGGCAGGTTGACGTCGAGTTCGAAGGCCATAGCAAGGTTGATCGTAGCCTTGACCCATGCCACCGACCTCGCGCCAGCTGATCATCAAGCTCACTGCGGGGATCGAGTCCCCCGAGAAGCTGTCCCAGGCGTTCACGGTTGCCGCCACTGCGGTGGCCAGCGGTGCGGGGGTCAGCCTCTGGCTCACCGGGGAGTCCGCCTGGCTGGCCGTTCCCGGCCGGGCCGAGGCGTTCTCGCTGCCACATGCGGCCGACCTGGCC
>JANOHS010000260.1:0-1645 GCA_031406655.1 Micrococcales bacterium | reverse complement strand
CATGGCCGTGGTCGACCTGCTCGCGACCGGGACCGTGGCGTGCGAGGCCCGGATCACCTTGGACGTCGACACCCCGGAGGCGCTGGAACGGGCCCGGCATATCGTCGGGGCATGAAGGCCATCACGATCCCCACGCCCGGTGACGCCGACGCGCTCGTCCTGGAAGAGGTGCCAACGCCCGGAATCGCTGCCGGCGAGGTGCTCGTGCAGGTGGCGGCGGCCGGAGTCAACCGCGCGGATCTGCTTCAACGCCAAGGGTTCTACGCGCCACCACCCGGCGCTTCGGCATACCCCGGTCTTGAGGTCAGCGGCACGATCAGCGCCCTGGGCAGCGACGTGACCGGTTGGTCCGTGGGCGAACATGTGTGCGCCCTGCTCTCCGGGGGCGGGTATGCCGAGGAGGTGGCAGTCCCTGCGACGCAGCTGCTGCCCGTGCCGGACGGGGTCTCGCTGGTCGACGCCGCGGCGCTGCCCGAGGTGGTCAGCACGGTGTGGTCCAACGTCTTCATGACCGCCAACCTGCAGCCGGGTCAGACGATCTTGATCCACGGCGGGTCCAGCGGGATCGGCACGATGGCCATCCAGCTGGCCCGTGCGATCGACGCTCGCGTCGCGGTGACGGCCGGGGCGGCATACAAGCTGGAGGCCTGTCGGGCGCTGGGGGCCGAGATCTTGGTCAACTATCGCGAACAGGACTTCGTCGAGGTGCTGACGGACAGGACCCAGGGCGGGGGTGCCGACGTGATCCTGGACAACATCGGCGCGAAGTACCTCGCCCGAAACATCAGCGCGCTGGCGGTCAACGGGCGGCTGGTGGTCATCGGGATGCAGGGTGGGGTCAAGGCCGAGCTCGACATCAACGCGTTGCTCCGCAAGTGTGGCGCGGTGATCGCCACATCACTGCGGGGCCGTCCGGTCGCCGAGAAAGCCGCGATCGTGGCCGCGGTGCGTGAACACGTCTGGCCGCTGATCGAGTCAGGCAGGGTCAGGCCGATCGTGCACCGGACCTTTCCCTTGGCGCAGGCCACAGATGCACATCGCGAGCTTGAGGCAGGCACCAACATCGGCAAGGTCCTGCTCACAAACTGACCGCAAACCTAGGGACTGTGCTAGCCCAGAGCCCCCAAACCTAGGGACGGTGCCAATGCACAACCCCTGGGTTTGGCACGGCAGCCGGGGTCAGCGGGAGTCGCTCCCGCCGGCGCCACTGGCGCGGCCGGCCTCCAGCCGTGCCACCGGAACCCGGAACGGCGAGCATGACACGTAGTCCAGGCCCACCTCGTGGAAGAAGTGCACAGAGTCGGGGTCGCCACCGTGCTCACCGCAGACGCCGAGCTTGAGGTCCGGCCGTGACTTGCGGCCCTCCTCCACGGCTATCCTCACCAGGCGCCCGACACCTTCGATGTCCAGGGACTCGAACGGGGAGACGCCGAAGATGCCCTTCTCCAGGTAGTGCGGGAAGAAGGCCGCCTCGACGTCGTCGCGGGAGAAGCCCCATGTCATCTGGGTCAGGTCGTTGGTGCCGAAGGAGAAGAACTGGGCAGCCCCGGCGATCGCGCCTGCGGTCAGGGCCGCCCGCGGCAGCTCGATCATGGTCCCCACCATGTGGTCTATGTGAACGCTCGAGGCGCTGCGGACCTCGTGG
>JANOHS010000236.1:0-2879 GCA_031406655.1 Micrococcales bacterium | reverse complement strand
CCCGAACACCGATGAGCACTGGCGCCTCCACCGGCGCAGCTTGGCGGCGAAAGCCGCCAGCGCCTCCACGTCACACCCGACCGGCACCAGGTTGGCGGACGCCCAGCAGATCGCCCGCAGACCGGAGTCCCCGGCGTAGCCAAGAAGTGCTCCGGGAGAGGTTGCCAGTGCGCCCTCGAGGATCCGCGCTGCCACAAAGACATTCGTGCGGGTATCGCGCGCGCAGACCTCCAGCGCCTGGTCACGGTCAGCCGTGGTCAGGGCGCGGACGGGACTCTGGGTGCGCAGCATGGCTCAAGCCTGCCTCAACCGACGGTGACGACGGGACCCGCCGTCAACCCCTCGACATCCACCGGCTCCCCCATCTCCTCCGCCATCCGCATGGCCTCCTCGATGAGGGTCTCGACGATCTGGGACTCGGGCACGGTCTTGATGATCTCGCCCCTGACAAAGATCTGGCCCTTGCCGTTGCCCGAGGCGACACCGAGATCGGCCTCGCGAGCCTCTCCCGGGCCGTTCACGACGCAACCCATGACGGCAACGCGCAGCGGCACCTGGAGGCCCTCGAGTCCTGCCGTCACCTGCTCGGCCAGGGTGTAGACGTCGACCTGGGCACGGCCGCACGAGGGGCACGACACGATCTCGAGCTTGCGGGGACGCAGGTTCAGGGACTGCAGGATCTGGTTGCCGACCTTGATCTCCTCCACCGGGGGCGCAGACAGGGAGACGCGGATGGTGTCACCAATTCCCTTTGCCAGCAACGCTCCGAAGGCCACGGCCGACTTGATCGTTCCCTGGAAAGCCGGACCGGCCTCGGTCACGCCGAGGTGAAGGGGCCAGTCACCGCGGGCGGCCAGCTGTTCGTAGGCCTGGATCATCACGACGGGGTCGCTGTGCTTGACCGAGATCTTGAAGTCGTGGAAGTCGTGCTCCTCGAACAGGCTCGCCTCCCAGATGGCCGACTCGACCAGGGCCTCGGGAGTGGCCTTGCCGTACTTGGCCAGGATGCGGGGATCCAGGGACCCGGCGTTGACGCCGATCCGGATGGAGACGCCCGCGTCCTTGGCGGCCTGGGCGATCTGCTTGACCTGGTCGTCGAACTTGCGGATGTTGCCCGGGTTCACCCTGACCGCCGCGCAGCCGGCATCGATCGCGGCGAAGACGTACTTGGGCTGGAAGTGGATGTCGGCGATGACCGGGATCTGGCTGCTCTTGGCAATCTGGGCCAGGGCGTCGGCGTCCTCCTGGGTCGGGCAGGCCACCCGAACGATGTCGCAACCGGTCGCGGTCAGCTCGGCGATCTGCTGCAGGGTCGCGTTGACGTCGGTCGTGGGGGTCGTGCACATCGACTGCACCGAGATCGGGGCCCCTCCCCCGACCTCGACCTTGCCGACCCTGATCTTGCGGGACCTCCGGCGGGCGACGACAACGGGAGGCGGCACGGGCGGCATACCGAGAGAGACCGTCATGGGCCAAGTATCCCCCAACGGGATGGGAGGAGGGGTCAGCCGCCGAGCTTGATCGGGTTGACCACGTCGGCATAGATCAGCAGGACGGACATACTGATCAGAGCGATCGAGACGGCATAAGCCACCGGGAGGGCCTTGGCGACGTCCACGTAGCCCGGGTTGGGCCGGCCGCGCAGCCTGGCGACCGCCCTCTTGAGCCCCTCCCACAGCGCCCCGGCGGCATGTCCGCCATCCAGGGGAAGCAGCGGGATCAGGTTGAACACGAACAGCGCAAGGTTCAGGGAGGCGATCAGGCTGAGCAGGATGACGAACTTGGCGAAGCCCGACTCGGCCCACCCCGTGAGCTGCCCGTCGGCGACCTCGCCGGCCACCCGCCCGACCCCGACCACGGACATCGGGCCTTCCGGGTCACGCGCCCCGTCGCCGAAGGCCGCCTGGGAGATGCCAACCATCTTCTCCGGGATCCTGAGCACCACTCCGGCAGTCCGGGCCACCTGCTCGCCGACGAGGGCGGGGACGGCGGTGAGCGGTTGCCTGACCACCTCAGCACTCGGCGAGAACCCCATGAAGCCAACGCGATCGGTGAGCGTCTTGCCGTCGGCACCCACAACCGGGGCGCCTGAGTCGTCGAGCCGGGGAACGTCGTTGAGGATCGGCGTCGCCTTGAGGTCAAGTTGCTGGCCTTCGCGCTCGACGACGATGTCGATCTGGCGGCCACCGTTGGGCCGGATGAGGGCACGGACGTCGTCCCAGGTGCTGACCGGCTGACCGGCCAGGGAGAGGATCCGATCACCCGGGCGGATGCCCGCGAGGTTGGCCGGGGCCTCCGGGTCCGATGGCGAGCAGGCCGCCGGGGAGGTGCCGTTGGCAGGGGCGGTCTGGACACACTGCGACACCGAGCTGACGCGGGACGTGATCTGACCGATGCCGTAGAGGGTGAAGATGCCGGTGAGCAGGACAACGGCGATGGCCAGGTTCATGGTCGGACCGCCGAGCATCACCACGAGCTTCTTGGGCACCGACAGCTTGTAGAAGACCCGGTCCTCGTCGCCAGGCTGCACCTGTTCCTGGGACTCGTCGCGAGCCTGGTCCATCAGCTGGGAGAAACGGCCGGTGCTGGACGCGCGCAACACCGAGGGGTCCGCACCGGGCTTGGGCGGGAACATGCCGATCATCCGGATGTAGCCGCCGAGCGGGACCGCCTTAACGCCGTACTCGGTCTCGCCCCGTTTGCGGGACCACATGGTCGGGCCGAAGCCGACCATGTACTGGGTGACCTTGACGCCGAACTTCTTGGCGGGCAGCAGGTGGCCGACCTCGTGCAGCGCAATGGAAACGCTGACACCGAGGGCGATGAAGAGGACGCCAAGGAGGTACATCACGGAACCAGCGTCTCACTTCCGGTCAGGC
>JANOHS010000488.1:0-6858 GCA_031406655.1 Micrococcales bacterium | reverse complement strand
CCACCAGTGACGGTCCCGCCTGGACGGCGTACTGGTCCTGGTAGTACATGAAGCCGAACGCCGCAACGCCGACCACGAGCACCATGACTCCCAGGCGCATCAGCCAGGTCGTCGTGCGATCCGAAACGGAGGAGGTCCGTTTGGTCTCTCTCATCTCCACACCAGTTCTCTCGCACTGCCAGACACGCCCCCCCCTACTGCGGGGCGAGTTGATCAGCGTGGGGGCAAAGAGCCTCCTTGGCCATCGTGTCTGCCATTGAGGGGAGATCCCATCCGTCGCACGGTAGATTTCAGGTACAGACTCGCTCGAATCTGTGGGTCGGCCTCTACCGAGCTGGCGCGGCGAGAGGGCCGCTGGGGCACGTCTCGGACGGCAGCGAAAGCGGCCCGCTGCTGCAGCTGACGACCTGGAGGAGCCGCTCGAGCCCGGCGGCGCCGGGGGTGAGGACCGGGCCCCTCATCACGACGGTGCTGACATCGATCAGCTCGGCGTGGGGGGCAAGCGCGGTCAGGTCGACCTTCCGGAGCGAGTCGCTCAGCTCGTAGATGACGACGGTGGGGTCGAAGGCCAGCGCTGAGGTGACCGCTTCGAGGTCCTGCCCCGAGGCGATCGTCGCCTGGACACCGGTCTGGGCACGCAGGTACTTCGCGATCCCCTCACCGAGCAACGCGTGCTCATACAGGATCACGACAGGGTGCTGCACCTGACTTGCCACTGTCGCCCCTTCTGGATGGCTCGCGCGCTGGATGGCACGTCTGCATCCATCACTTGGACGATAGCCACCCTCGATGCATGCCGACCATCCCCGATCCGGCACATTTGCTGGACCCGCCGGCCTCTACCGTTTGGTCACGGCCGCTGTCCCTAGGGCGCCCCGCGCACGCCTCAGGGCTCGTC
Organism: Micrococcales bacterium; assembly: GCA_031406655.1. Taxonomy (GTDB): domain Bacteria; phylum Actinomycetota; class Actinomycetes; order Actinomycetales; family Dermatophilaceae; genus UBA4719. The sequence continues at coordinate 5,960 of JANOHS010000488.1, read as the reverse complement.
GGGGCGGCGTCCCAGGCCCTGCCGCACGATGTATGCCGCGGCCTGGATCCGGTTCTCCATGTGCAGCTTCTCGAGCGCGTTGTGGACGTGGTTCTTCACGGTGCCCTCGGTGATCGAGAGCTTCTTGCCGATCTCCTTGTTGCTCAGACCCTCGGCCACGAGCTGGAGGATCTCGAGCTCGCGCCGCGTGACCGGCGGCCCCTGGGGCGCCGCCTGCGACGAGCTGCGCTTGGTGGCCCCGCTTTGGATCTCGTCCAGCAGCCGCCCGGCGATGGCCGGCGAGAGGGGTGTCTCGTTGCGCATGACCGACCGGATCATGTCGTAGAGCTGTTCGGGGCGAAGGTCTTTCAGGAGGTAGCCGTGGGCCCCGAAGCGGATCGCGTCGAAGACATGGTCGTCGGCCTCGGACACGGTGAGCATGATGACCTTGACGGTCGACAGCTGCTCCCGGATGAGGCGGGTCGCCTCCACGCCGTCCATCACCGGCATCTCGACGTCCATCACGACCAGGTCCGGCAGGAGCTGGCGCGCCATCTCCACCGCCTCCAGGCCGTTCTCGGCCTCGCCGACGACCACCATGTCATCCAGGTCGGCGATCAACGATGCGATCGCCCCACGAAAGAGCGGCTGATCATCGACGAGCAGGATACGGATGGGTTCGTTCGGCTGCATTCATCACCTCAGACGTGAGCTGGCCTCGGATGCGATCGCTCGGGGACGCTTGCGATGACGCGCGTTCCGCGCCCCGGCGCGGAGTCGATGGTAAGGCTACCGTTGAGCAGCACCATCCGTTCGCGCATGGTGAAGAGCCCGAACCCGTCTCCGTCGGTCTCCGTGCCACCCTGGTCGAAGCCGTCGCCGTCGTCCTCGACGACGAAGGTTGTCGTCGAGTCGAGCTCGGTGATCCGGACGACCGCCGACTTGGCACCGGAGTGCTTGCGCACGTTTGTCAGGGCCTCCTGGATGACCCGGATCACCTGGACCTCGGAACGCGGGGACAGGGACAGGTCGTGGTCCAGGTCACTGTCCAGGGAGGTCTCGATCTCACACTGCTGGCTGTACTTGACCAGGTAGGCGCGCAGGCTGTCGAGCAGCCCCCGCTCCTTCCTGCTCGACTCACGCAGACCGAGGATCGCCTCCCGGACGTCGTGGTAGGCCTCCTCGCAGATGTCGGCCAGCCCCGAGACCTCCAGCACGATCTCCGGGCTCTCCCTGATGGCTTTGCGCGAGTCCAGCGCGCGCAGCCGCAGATGGGTCACGCCAAGCACCTGAGCGAGGCTGTCGTGCATCTCGCGGGCGATCCGTTCGCGTTCGGCAAGGACAGCACGCTGGCGTCCGCTTTCACGCATCTGGGCGCTCGTGATCGCGATCGCGGCCAGGCCGGAGAGGGTGATGAGAAAGCCCCGGTCGCGCTCGGTGAAGGGGTCATCCGACTTCCGGCCGATCCACAGCTCTCCGAGGTTCCCGATTGGGCCACGAATCGGGACCACCATGTTTGCGGTCCACTCAGCTGAAGACCGTATGGGGCAAGCGGATTCGCGGGCGTGGGCCTTGTGTTTGGGTCCCCCCCCGGCTGTGATGCAGGAGGTTCGATCAGCTGGTGAGGTTACTCCGTCGACCGTCCCGGCGAACTGAACGGAGCGAGAGGCGTCCTCGCTGAGGCTCAGGACGGCTTCCTCGCTGCCCATCAGGTCACGCGCATGCTTGACCACGGCCGCGAGTACCTCAGGCGGAGGGTTCTGGTTGGAGATCTGCAGGAGCACGTCATAGAACGCGTGACCCTCGTACTTCCTGCGCTGGAGGTCCCCGACGAGCTGGGCGAGCTGGATGGCGCTGGCCAGCTGGTGGCCGATGTTCTGGAGAGTGCCCGAGGCCAGACAGTCGCCCGCGCCCTTGCCGGCGGGGAGGCGCAGCCTCATCTGGCCGACGGTCGTGGTGCCCGTCGAGAGCGGGATGTCGATGACGGTCGCAGATCCCTCGGGGTGATCCGGCATGAGCGCGGTCGATCCGGGCGCGACGAGCCGGCGCACGGTCCCCCTGTCATAGTCCGGTGGCTTGTCCTCGGTGCTGAACACGGTGACCGATGCCTCGGCCGCGCCGCTCGTGGCGAGGACGCTCTCCAGGGCCACGTCGATGATCTTCTCCACGCCGACCTCGCCCTGCACGGCGCTCGACACGGCGTTGGTGGCAGCCAGCTCACGGTTCTGCCGCACCACCTGGGCCTGCGCGCGGTCGATGAAGCGGAACATCAGCAACCCGAAGGCTGCGATGGAAGCCACGGTGACGCCAAGGAAGATCAAACGATGCTCGTCATGCCCGCCGAACAGCGGGTCCCGTCCATCGACCATGTAACGGACGAGCTCCAGGACGACGATGAAGACGATCGGCAGGAGGACGCTCATTACCTTGAGCCGGTTGTCCACCCACTCATAGGCCACTCGCTCGCCGGCGGGCGGCGTCGGGCGCGGGGCCGCGGGCGCAGGCGTCGCCTCGGGCTCAGACGTCATAGCCGGGGTCGCGCTGACGTCACCGAACACTGATGCTGCCTCCTTGGTCCCTCCGAGGACGTGGGGTGGCCATCGGGAGGGCTACATCATAGGGTCGCACGTTTTGGCTGACGCTCCAGCACCGATAGGTCTCGTCAGGCGCTTGACGATGTCAGGACCGCGTCGTATGATTAGCACACCAGTTCGAATGAACAGTTGAAAGGGAGGTGACGGGCATGGCAGGTGCGGCAGTCATCGAGACCGTTCTGGTCCCTTCCGCTACCCCGTCAACGGCCGGTATGGCGTCGCCACCGGCCCTGTCGACTGCCGGTGTCGCACCCGAGATGGCCGGTTGGCTGGCCCGGGTGCTGGGTGCGGCCGGCCCGGGTGGGTTGTCCGGGGTGAGCAGCGAGCAGGCGCTGGCGGTGGTCGAGGCGGTGGAGGCGGTCAAGTCGTGGGCCGACGCTGTGTCGATCGAGGCGACGGCGGTGATGGTGGCCGAGTTCGAGGCCGACTTCGAGGCCGACTTCGCGGATCTGGGACCAGAGCCAGCGCACTCAGGACCAGCGCTCTCAGAACCGCCGCGCTCAGGACCGCCGCGCTCAGGACCGCCGCAGTCAGGACCGCCCAGCGCGTGGGAGAGGAGACGAATCATCCGGACCTGTCGATCCGCGGCCGCCCGCGAGATCCAGGTCGCGATCGGGCTGCCGATCACCGAGTGCCAGCGCCGGGTGCGGCTGTCCGCCTGCGAGGTCGAGCGGGTGCGGCCGGTCCTGGACCAGCTCAGGCTAGGGACGCTAACCCTGGCCCGGGCGATGACCCTGGTTGAGGCCACCAGAGGTCTGGACGCGTTCACCGCCTCGGTGATCGCGACCCGGGTGCTTCGACCGTTGACCGGCCCCGACGGCCTGCCGCTGCCCGGGACCGCACCGATCTCCCAGGCCACGTTCCGGGCCCGGCTGCACCGCCAGCTCGTGCTGGCCCACGGGCTGATCGGCCAGGCCGAGCGCACCCACGCCGAGGCGCTCAAGGCCCGCCGCGCCTCCAGCGAACCGCAACGCGACGGCACCGGGGTCATGCTGATCAGCGGCGACGGACCGCGGGTCGCCGCCGCCGCCGGCCGGGTCGACACGATCGCCAGAGCGCTACGCAAACGCGGCGACCCCCGGACCCTGGACCAGCTACGCGCCGACGTGGCCACCGACCTGCTGCTGCGCGGCTGGATCCCCACCGACCCAACCTTCACCGCGCTGGGTCAACCACCAGTGGCCACCGTCCAGCTGCTGGTGTCCCTGACCACCCTGCTGGGACTGGACCACGGCGCCGGACAGATCACCGGGTGGGGCGACGTACCCGCCCGCGCCGCCCGCCAGCTCGCCCTGCAGCTCGGCTCGATCTGGAAACGGGTCGTCACCGACCCGCTCACCGGCAGGGCCATCGAGGTCTCCGCACCCACCTACCGGGTCCCAGGCGCCATGGCCGAACAGGTCACCACCCGAGACCGCACCTGCCGCGCCCCCGGCTGCCAGATCCCCACCGACCACGCCGACCTGGACCACACCCAGGAATGGAAACCCGACGGCGCGGGCGGAGAAACCACCGAAACCAACCTGGCCGCCCTACACCGAGGCCACCACAACCTCAAGACCGCCGGCCTCTGGGACAGCCACCAGTCACCAGACGGAACCCTGCGCTGGACAACCACGACCGGACGGACCATCACCACCTACCCCTACGTCTACGACCACCCCGACAACCTCCCGGTCAAGGTCTCACCCCTGGAAGCACGCCTCGGCCGCCAGGTCGCCGCGGTCATCAACCCCGACATCCCCATGCCCGGACACCTCAACATCTTCGACGAGATCGACTGGGCCCAAACCCTGGCACCCGCCACCGTCCAACGCCCGCAGCACCAATGGAAACCCGAGCCGAACAAGAAGCACCCCACCACCTGGGCAGCACGAGATGACGGCCCACCACCCTTCTGAGCGATGACGGGACCAAGGTCCCAAGGCAAGCCTTACCTCATCGGCTAGGGTCTGGGGCATGACGTTGCGAGAGGTCCCGCCCGGCACGAAGCTGCGGGTCACCGGCGTCCGTCTGCCCGCAGCCGCCGCCTTCCGCCTGAACGAGATGGGCATCCGGCTCGGGACCCTCGCCCACGTCACGCAGCATGCAGCCTTCGGCGGACGAGTCGTCGCCGTGGCCGGGTCCCGTTACGCCCTCGACGGCGCGACCGCGGCCCTGATCGACGTCGAGCCCGTGCACCTCGGCGCATGAGCTGTCACGGCCCCGAACCCGAACCGGGCGGGTCCGCCACCGGGACCATGCAGGCCAGGCAGCGCATCCTGCTCGTCGGCGGGCCGAACGTCGGCAAGTCCACCCTGTTCAACGCACTGACCGGCGCACGGCAGCGCACCACGAACGCCCCTGGCACCACGGTCGAGCTGGCCACCGGCACCTGGCGCACCGCGTCGCCCGACCCTTTTGAGCCTGCCACCGAGCGGGCAATCGTCGACCTGCCGGGCACCTACAGCCTCCTGGCCCGCTCCGTCGACGAGCAGGTCAGCGCCGACGCCGTACGAGACCTTGCGGTGAACTCGAACGCGCAGAGCTCGAGCGAGGAGGCCGGCCGGCCAGGGGTCGCGATCGTCGTCCTCGACGCCACGGCGCTGACCCGGTCGCTGTACCTGTTGGCCCAGGTTGCCGAGACGGGCGTGCCGCTCGTCGTGGCCCTGACCATGCTCGATCTCGTTGCTACCGCTACGGACTCACCAACGGCGGCCGTCGAACCGGACACCCTGTCGGCCGCTCTCGCCGCTGCCCTGGGCGTCCCCGTCGTACCGGTGGACGCGCGCAGCCGGGCCACCGGCGGCCTGCTCGAGCTGGCCCGGGCCGTTGACGACGTCGTGGCGAGTCCCCGGCGAGTGACCGGTTTCGGCGCCCTCGCGCCGTCCTGCTGCGCGGTGCCCGACGGCGCGACCCATCACGGCGCGACCCCCGATCTTGCGACCCCCGATCTTGCGCACGAGCTCGCCCACGCCGAGACCCTGTTCGCATGGGTCGAGCAGGTCACCACATGCCTGGACCCGGCCGCTGACGTCAAGGCCCCGTCCGCCTCCGGCCAGCCCCCGCACCGGACCTTCTCCGACCGGGTCGACACCGTCCTGCTCAACCCGTGGGCCGGCATACCGGTCTTCCTGGCGGTCGTGTGGCTGTTGTTCGAGCTCACGACCAGGTTCGCGGCGCCGCTGCAGGGTCTCATCGGATCGCTGGTCAACGGGCCACTGGCCACAGCCACCACCGGGCTGCTCGGCCTGGTTGGGCTGGGCGACAGCTGGGTGCAGGGACTGCTGGTCGACGGCCTGCTCGTCGGCGTCGGCACCGTCCTGACATTCCTGCCGGTCATGGCGATCATGTTCGCTGCCCTGGGCGTCCTGGAGGACTCCGGGTATCTTGCGCGAGCCGCCTTCG
>JANOHS010000218.1:0-3442 GCA_031406655.1 Micrococcales bacterium | reverse complement strand
GGTGGGCGGCAGCCGCCGCCGGCTTCATGCTCGGCAACGACCTGCTGATCGTCGTCGGCGCGCTCGTCGGTTCCTCCGGTGCGATCCTGAGCTACATCATGTGCCGCGCCATGGGCCGCTCGTTCATCAGCGTCATCGCCGGCGGGTTCGGTGGAGCCCCCGTGAGCACCGAGGAGAAGGACTACGGCGACTTCCGCGAGACCAAGGCCCCCGAGGTTGCTGAGCTGCTCAAGGACGCCAGGTCGGTCGTGATCACGCCTGGTTATGGGATGGCCGTCGCACAGGCGCAGGGCCCGGTCGCCGACCTGACTGCCCGGCTGCGCAAGCGCGGCATCACTGTTCGTTTCGGCATCCACCCGGTCGCGGGCCGCCTGCCGGGCCACATGAACGTCCTGCTCGCCGAGGCCAAGGTGCCCTACGACATCGTCCTTGAGATGGACGAGATCAACGACGACCTGAAGGACACCGACGTCGTGCTCGTCATCGGCGCCAACGACACGGTGAACCCGAGCGCAGAGGATGATCCGGGCAGCCCGATTGCCGGGATGCCGGTGATCAAGGTGTGGCACGCGAAGGAGGTCGTCATCTTCAAGCGGTCCATGGCCCCGGGCTATGCCGGCGTGCAGAACCCCCTGTTCTTCAAGGAGAACAGCGCGATGCTCTTCGGTGACGCCAAGGATCGGGTCGAGGATATCCTCAAGAACCTCTGAGGTCGCGGCTTTCGGTCGGCCGCTGTTGTCAGTTGTGTTGGGTCAGTAGGAGATTGGCCCGGTGTCCGCGTCGTGGATGTCCGCTGCGCGAGGGTCCAGGACGACCGGCCGCGAGCCGGGAGCGCGGATCCGGATTGCGGTCGAGTAGTCGGCCGTGTCCGGGCCACCCGGCGGGGGGCTCTCGTGGTCGTCGACGCCGAAGATCTCCGCGCAGATGACACGGTAGGTGTGGTCGGGGTCGGCCACCCACCCCACGGTGCGCAGGGCCTGGTCCTGGCCTGCGCTCTCCATCACGAAGGTGCCGTATCCCAGCAGCCGCCCCAGAGGGGAGCGGTTGTACGACATGTCGGTCACCTTCAGGAGCGGCATCATGGCGACCTTCTGGGTGATCAGCCCGTAGGTCAGGATCAGGCGTTTGTCGGTCGCGACGAACCAGTCGTGGCGCCGCTCGAGGACCTTCCAGATGGCTCGCCCGACCAGGCCGAACCAGGCCCACCAGAGGATGTTGGCCACGATGCCGAGGCTGGCCGGCAGGTAGGAGTCGAGCGCGAGAACCAGAAGGAGGCCGGCACCGGCGGACCCCACGGGTTCGGCAACCTTGGCCCAGTGCTGGTGTGCGGCGATGACAATGTGCTCGCCGTCAAGCAGGTAACGAACCAGCCCACCGTGCCGCGGCAGTGCGGCGACGGGGTCACGCCGCGCCATTGAGGGGGCTCTACTTCGAGCTCAGCAGGGCGTCGAAGAAGCTGCCGACGCTCCTGACCCCCTGCGCGGTGATGTCCCAGATGGTGCGAGCGATGTCGGCAGCCTGGTCCGGAGAGGTCACGATCGCGTAGACGAAGAAGGCAAGGAGAGTCCAGAGAACGATCTTCTTGACTCGCTGCACGGCATCTCCTCTGGCACGACGGTACTGCGATGGTCACAACTCACCTCCACCCTCCCAAAACTGGGCTCCATCTGGGTGAGGCGCGCCGGTCAGCTGCTCAGACGACGCCGTAGAGGCGGTCTCCCGCATCGCCGAGCCCGGGCACGATGTAGCCGCGCTCGTTGAGCTTCTCGTCCATCGCGCCGGTGACGATGGTGACCGGGACGTGGAGGTCGGCCACGGCCGTCTCGAGCCGCCGGATCCCCTCGGGCGCGCACAACAAGGTGATGGCGGTGATGTCGTCAGCGCCGAGGTCGACCAGGTATCGAATGGCCGTGGCGAGGGTGCCGCCGGTCGCGAGCATCGGGTCGAGCACGTAGCACTGGCGCCCGGACAGGTCGTCCGGGAGCCGGTTGGCATACGTCGTGGCCTCGAGCGTCTCCTCGTTGCGCACCATCCCGAGGAAGCCGACCTCGGCCGTAGGCAGCAGCCGCACCATGCCGTCGAGCATGCCCAGCCCCGCTCGCAGGATCGGCACCACCATGGGCTTCGGGCTCGCCAGCCTGACGCCACGGGTGGGGGCGACCGGAGTCTCGATGTCGACCGGCTCGATGCGGACCTCGCGGGTGGCCTCGTAGGCCAGCAGCATCACCAGCTCGGCGACCAGCCGCCGGAAGGTGGGGGAGTCGGTGTTCTTGTCGCGCAGCGCCGTGAGCTTGTGGGCGATGAGCGGATGGTCGGCAATGTGGACTCGCATGAGCGAAACTTATCGTGTGACCGTGACCCCCGGACCAGCAGGCGACCAGCGGTATGCCGCGTGGATGGGTCAGGCCCTCGATCTGGCCTCCGGGGCCCTCTCCTCGAACGACGTGCCGGTCGGTGCTGTGGTCTTCTCGCCGGACGGAGAGGTCCTCGGCGCCGGGTGCAACCTGCGTGAGGCCAACGGCGACCCGACCGCGCATGCCGAGGTGGTCGCCATACGGGCTGCGGCTTCGACAATGGGCACCTGGCGGCTGCAGGACTGCACCTTGGTCGTCACGCTCGAGCCGTGCGTCATGTGCGCGGGAGCCCTGATGCTGGCCCGGATCGGCCGCCTGGTGCTGGGAGCCTGGGACCCGAAAGCCGGTGCGTGCGGGTCGGTCTGGGACGTCGTGCGCGACCGGCGGGCCACGCATCGGGTCGAGGTGATCGGCGGAGTTCGCGAGCAGGAGTGCTCCCAGATCCTGCTCGATTTCTTTGCGGGGCACCGGCTCTAGTAATCTCGCCCACGGTGGCGTGTCCGAGCGGCCTAAGGAGCACGCCTCGAAAGCGTGTGTGGGGGTAACTCCACCGTGGGTTCAAATCCCACCGCCACCGCGGTTGACCTACGGAAGCGCCGGTCCAGCCCTTCGGGGTCGGGCCGGCGTTTCTGGTCTTTGTCTCAGTTCTTGTCACATTTTGGTCCGCTTCACGTGCGTGTCTGCGTTCACGCTCGTTTCGTCGCAGCTCGGTCTGACTTTGCGCGCTCGCAGTCGGGGCGTGCGGCGCAAGGCGGCCGACGCGGTGGTTCGTAGTCCGGCGGGGGACGAGGGTGTAGTCCTCGTCAAGCAGATGTCGCTGGCGAATGTCGATGCTCTGCAACGATTTTCGCCTTGTACCCGAAACGGCTGGAACTGAAAGCGCCGGATGGTCATCGGCGCTGGAACCCTTGGCTTGTTCGCGGCTACTCGCGTCCTCCATGACAGCTCGGGCCAGCGCAGGCTCGGGTGAGGTGCCCGGCCGGATGCTCTTATCGCGGCTGCCCACCTGGGTTGGGTGTGTGGCGCTTTCATGGCATGCGGAGAGAGAGCGAGGACGCATGTGATGGATTGTGTGGTCATCGGGATGG
>JANOHS010000201.1:0-1622 GCA_031406655.1 Micrococcales bacterium | reverse complement strand
CGAGCGGCGCTGGACGGCGGCCGGCTCGACGTGGTCGACACCGTCGTAACGGAGATGCTCACCGCCGACCCGTGGGAGTGGCGCGCAGTCTGGATGTCGGGGCTGGCCGCGCTGGCCCGCGGTGACGCCCCGGCCGCCCAGTCCGCGTTCAACGCGGTCTACGGACAGGTGCCCGGCGAGCTAGGTGCCAAGCTGGCGCTGGCGCTGGCCTGCGAGACCAGCGGCGAGCTCGACGTCGCCGAGTCGCTCTACACGACCTGCGCCCGCACCGATGCCAACTACATCGCGCCCTCGGCGTTCGGCCTGGCCCGCATCCGTTCCGGTCGCGGGGACCTGGACGGAGCGATCTCGGCCCTGGACCTCGTTCCGGCGACCAGCCGTGCGTTCACCCAGGCCCGCCGCCGGCGCGCCGGCCAGCTCGCCGCTTCAGGGCGCGGGCTGCCTGCCCTGTCCGAGGCCATGAGCAGCGTCGCGACGTTGACGATCGATGCCGAGGACCGGGCCAGCTTCTCCGTCAGCGTGCTGGATGCCGCGCTCGACGAGGTCCGCACCAAGGGGCCGCGACCCGACATCCAGATCGCCGGGATCCCAGCTGCCGAGCCGTCGCTGCGCCAGGGGCTCGAGGCGGCGTACCGCGAGCTGGCCGGTTATGCCAAGACCCGCGAGGACAAGGTGGCCCTGGTCGATCAGGCCAACTCGGTGCGCGGATGGACGAGACAGTGACAATGGAGACCATGACGCAATGTCCGACCTGCCAGGCGGCGGTCGGGGCGTCCGAGCAGTTCTGTGAGGCCTGTGGAGCCGAGCTCACTCCAACCCTTGCCGCAGCCGAGCCGCCACCGCCGACCGAGTCCACCCGCGAGATGCCGGTGCCCGACGACCTGGACGGGACCGCGTCGCTGTGCAAGGCCTGCGGCGGCGAGGTTTCCGAGGACGGGTATTGCGGCACGTGCGGTGCGCGCGCCCCCAAACTCCGGGACCACTTCAGTGAGCAGCCCGCAGCCTGGGTTGCCGCGGTCTGCGACCGCGGCATACGGCATACGCGCAATGAGGACGCGGTGGCACTGGCGGCTGACCCCGAGCCCGGGTCGCGGGCAGTACTGGTCGTCTGCGACGGGGTGTCGAGCTCGATCGACTCGGACGTGGCCAGCCTGGCTGCTGCCCGGGCCGCGCGGGCCGTGCTGGAGTCATCTCGCTCGCGCGGTATGGGCACAGCGCCCTCGCTCGTCGCCGCGGTGATCGCGCGTCTTGAGGTGGCGGCCGACGCCGCCAGCGAGGCCGTGCTCCAAGTGTCTCGAACGGCCAATGGTGCTGCGGCAGCTGACAGTTCGGCAGTCGGCAACCGAGCGTCGGGCAGTCCGGCGTCATGTACGTTCGTCGCCGCGGTGGTGGAGCAGGACCTGCTTGTGGTCGGGTCGGTGGGTGACAGTCGGGCCTACTGGCTCCCGGATGCCGGCTCCGCCACCGCCCTGACCCTGGACGACTCGTTCGCCCAGGAGCAGATTACGGCCGGCGTCCCACGCCTCGAGGCCGAGTCGGGCCCGCACTCGCATGCCATCACACGGTGGCTCGGGGTCGACGCCCCCGACCACACGCCAGCGACAGCCTCCCTGAAGCTCGTC
>JANOHS010000485.1:0-3216 GCA_031406655.1 Micrococcales bacterium | reverse complement strand
CGGCGGCAGGAACAGCCCGCCAAGGACGATCAACGGCACGAAGGAGGCCCAGGGGAGCGCCGCCGGCCAGCGCAGGATCAGGGTGGCCAGCAGCGCGGCCACGAGGATCAGGGCCAGCGCAGCGACGATCGGGAAAGCCCGGCCGACCTCACCCATACGCTCCGAGAACCGCCCCAGCGCCATGGTGCGTCGCCGGCGCGCGACCCCGCGCGTAAGTCTGGTCACAGGGTGAACTGTATTGAACGGCGAAGCCGGTTCGCGGCCTTTTGCCGGTTCCCGCCGCTCACCGCCAACGGGCTCAGCCCTCGATCGCCGGAACCGGCGGCAGCTCTCCGTCACGCTCGTAGCGCTCGACCATGGCCAGGCGTCGCACGTGGCGAACGTCACCGCTGAACCTCGTGGTCAAGAAGGCCTCGACCATGGCCTTGGCCTCGTCCTCCGTGTTCATCCGCGCGCCGATGGAAAGGACCTGGGCGTTGTTGTGCGTCCGCGCCAGCTCGGCAAGCTCGAGGTTGTATCCCAACGCCGCGCGGATCCCCCTAACCTTGTTCGCGGCCATCTGCTCGCCGTTGCCCGATCCGCCCAGCACGATGCCGAAGGCCCCGATGTCCCCTGACACCGCCTCGGCCGCCCGCAGCACCGCCACCGGGTAGTCGTCCTCGGCGTCGAAGTACTCGGGCCCGTGGTCGATCACGTCATACCCCTTGCCCTGCAGGAAGTTCACCAGGGTGCACTTGAGGTCGTATGCCGCGTGGTCGCCGCCGATGTGTACGCGCATGTGGGTGGGACTCCTTTGTCAGTGGATGGTTTGGAGGGTTTTGTTCTCAGAGCATCATGGATGGGGGCCGTCGTGGGCCGGGAAGGTGGGCGAGACCGTACGGGTGCGTTTGAGCTCGAAGAACCCGGGGGTTCCGGCCACCAGAAGGCACCCGTCCCAGAGCCTGCCGGCATCCTCACCGGTGGGCGCCGGGGTCACGACGGGGCCGAAGAACGCGACCCCGTCGACGCACACCACCGGGGTACCGACGTCGTCGCCGACCAGGTCCATCGCCCGCTGATGGCTGGAGCGCAGCTGGTGATCGACCTCGCCCGTGTCGGCGAACCGCGCGAGGTCAGCCGGCAGGCCGCACTCCTCGAGCGCAGGTGTGATGACCCTTCTGAAGTCCTTCTCGCCGCCGGGGTGGATGCGGGTGCCCATCGCGTCGAACAAGGGCCTGACCACCTTGGGGCCATGGTCTATGGCGGCGGCGATGATGACGCGAACCGGGCCCCAGGAACGATCCATCATCGATCGGTAGTCCGCGGGCAGCTCACGTCCTTCGTTGAGGACCGACAGGCTCATGACCGACCAGGTGACCTCGATGTCGCGGATCTTTTCGACCTCGAGCATCCAGCGGGAGGTCATCCACGCCCACGGGCAGATCGGGTCAAACCACATCTCGACGGAAGCCTTGGCAGCCATGGGTCTCATCCTGTCAGCCGCCGGCGCCTGTTCACCGGTGAGGGGCCATGAGCGGCCGTGAAAGGATGCTGAGACCCCACATGTTCCCCCTGGAGATGACGCTGTGCCTGGTAAGAACCTGACCCGCGACGAAGCCCGCGAGCGCGCCGCCCTGTTGTCGGTGGCGGCCTACGACGTCGCTCTCGACCTCACCACCGGACCCAAAACCTTCCGGACCCGGTCGACCATCACCTTCAGCGCCTCGGCCGAAGGGGCTGCCACCTTCGTCGACCTGATCGCGGCATCTGTCGAGGCGATCACCCTCAATGGTGAGGCGCTCGACCCCGCAACACATTTCGACGGCGTTCGGGTGCAGCTCCCGGCGCTGAGGTCCGGCGCCAACGAGGTCACGGTCGACGCGACCGGGTCCTACATGAACACCGGTGAGGGCCTGCACCGCTTCGTCGACCCGGTCGACGACGAGGTCTACCTCTACACGCAGTTCGAGGTCGCCGACTCCCGGCGCATGTTCGCCGTCTTCGAGCAGCCCGACCTCAAGGCCACCTTCGCGTTCACGGTCACTGCGCCCGCCCACTGGCAGGTCGTCTCCAACGAGCCGACCCCCGCGCCGGTGGCCGCCGGCGAGGCTGCGGGCGTGCCCAGCGCGACCTGGACCTTTGCACCCACACCGAACATGTCCTCCTACATCACCGCCCTGATCGCCGGCCCGTACGACGTGGTTCGCGACGAGGTCCAGACCCGCAAGGGCACGGTGCCCCTGGGCATCTTCTGCCGCAGGTCCCTGACGCCGCACCTGGACGCCGACAACATCTTCGACTGCACCAAGCGCGGTTTCGCCTTCTACGAGAAGGAGTTCGACTGCGCATACCCCTTCACCAAGTACGACCAGATCTTCACGCCGGAGTACAACATGGGCGCGATGGAGAACGCCGGCGCGGTGACCTACAACGAGATGTACGTCTTCCGGGCCAAGGTCACCGAGGCGATGGTCGAGCGCAGGGCACTGACCATCCTGCACGAGCTAGCGCACATGTGGTTCGGCAACCTGGTGACCATGTCGTGGTGGAACGACCTGTGGCTGAACGAGTCGTTCGCCGAGTGGGCCTCGACGACGTGCTCGGCCGAGGTCACCCAGTGGGACACCGCATGGACCACGTTCGGCACGGCCGAGAAGTCCTGGGCCTACCGCCAGGACCAGCTCTCCTCGACCCACCCGATCGTGGCCGACATCCGCGACCTGTCGGATGTCGAGGTCAACTTCGACGGGATCACCTACGCCAAGGGAGCCTCGGTCCTGAAGCAGCTCGTGGCGCATGTCGGTCGCGAGCCGTTCACGGCCGGGCTGCGGCAGTACTTCTCCAAGCACGCCTGGCAGAACACCACGCTCTCCGATCTGCTCGGGCACCTCGAGGAGGCCTCTGGACGGGACCTGGGCACGTGGTCGCAGCGCTGGCTCGAGACGGCGGGCGTCAACACCCTGCGCCCCGAGATCACCGTCGACGACCAGGGCGTCATCACCGCGGCCGCCATCACCCAGACCGCGGTCGAGGCGTTCCCGACCCTGCGGCCGCACACCCTGGCGGTCGGCAGCTATGTCGTGGAGGGCGACCGGCTCGTGCTGGTCAACCGGATCGAGCTCGATGTTGACGGTGAGCGCACCGAGGTGCCGCAGCTGGTGGGCCAACACCGTCCAGACCTGTTTCTGGTCAACGACGTCGACCTGGCCTACGCCAAGATCCGGCTCGACCAGCCTT
>JANOHS010000484.1:0-10067 GCA_031406655.1 Micrococcales bacterium | reverse complement strand
CAAGGTCTCCGAGATCTATGACCGCATCGCCTTCGCGGCCGTCGGCAAGTACAACGAGTTCGAGAACCTGCGGGTTGCCGGCGTCCGCTATGCCGATCTGCGCGGCTACTCCTACGACCGCAGCGACGTGACCGCACGAGGACTGGCCAACGCGTACGCCCAGACTCTGGGCACGGTCTTCACCCAGGAGTCAAAGCCCTATGAGGTCGAGATCGTTGTCGCCGAGGTGGGCCAGACCGCCGAGAAGGACCAGATCTACCGCTTGACGTATGACGGTTCGGTCGCCGACGAGCAGGGGTTCATTGCGATGGGCGGTGGTGGCGAGCACATCAGCTCCGGCCTGCAGGAGCGGTGGAGGCCCGGCATGAACCTGGGTGACGCGCTCGTGCTGGCACACGAGCTGCTGTGTCAGGACCCGGCCGGTGGGCCGCCACGCACCCTTACCGCGACCCAGCTCGAGGTTGCGGTGCTCGACCGGGAACGCCCTCGTCGCACCTTCCGCCGCATCGAGGGGCCGTTGCTCGACGCGTTGCTCAGCACTGACAGCCCGATCAGGGACGTGCCGGCCGACGACGACCCCACGCCGGGACGGCACGACACGTTGACCGGCGAAGCCCGGGCCGAGAAGGTCGAGCCCGACCCGACATGACCATCGCGGTCACCGGTGCCACCGGTGAGCTCGGCGGACGGGTTGCCCGTGAGCTGGCGGCGCGAGGCGTTGCGCAGCGGCTGGTCGTGCGTGATCCCGATCGGGCGCCGCAGCTGCCGGGTGCGGACGTCGTCAGCGCGGCATACGAGGACTCCGAGGCGATGTCCCGGGCTCTGGACGGTGTGAGCACCTTGTTGCTGGTGTCGGGGCACGAAGACCCTGACCGCGTCTCCCTGCATCGCAAGGCGATCGAAGGCGCCCGGCTGGCCGGCGTGGAGCGGATCGTCTACACCTCGTTCATGGGTGCCGCGCCCAACGCGACGTTTCCGTTTGCCCGACAGCACGCGGAGACCGAGCGGGCGATCCGCGAGGCGGGGATCAGCCTCACCTCGATGCGCAACGCGCTGTATGCCGATGTGGCGCCGAGGTTCGTGGGCGCGGATGGCGTGATCCGCGCACCAGCGGGGCACGGTCGCGTGGCCTGGGTCGCGCGCGCCGATGTGGCACGCCTTAGCGCTGTGCTGTTGACCGAGACCGGCCACGAGGGGCAGGTCTACGACGTGTCAGGACCCCACGCGATCGACCTGCATGAGACCGCGCGGATCCTGACCAGGGCCACGCGCCGCCCGATCACCTACCACGCTGAGACCCTCGAAGAGGCCAGGGCGTCGCGCGCGGGCCATCCTGACTGGCTCGTCGAGGGTTGGATCGGGTCGTATCTCATGCTGGACAGCGGCGAGGGCTCGGTGACCAGCCACACCATCGAGGTCCTCACCGGCCGCCGCCCGATGACCTTGTCCGAGCTCCTCGCGGCCGAACCCTGGTCATTCGCCCACCTGTCCGGCTGAGCCCTCCGACCCTGGGCCAGCAGAACAGCGCGGCTGGCTGATCCTCGGGGGACCTGCCAGCCGCGGTGCGTGCGCTCGGGTCAGCGCTTGACGCCGGCGGCCTGTCGTGAGGCACCGCCGGTGAAGCCCTTCTTCGGGGCGTCCGACTGCTCGGGCGCCTTCTCGCCTGTCCCTTCGCCGGTCACCTCGTCCTTGACCTCGTCCTTGACCTCATCGGTCTCCTTGGCTTCATCGCCCTTCGCCGTGTCGGCGTCCTGCTGGGCGTCCGAGGCACCCTCTTGGGGCTTGGCATCGCCCTTGTCAGCGGCAGGTTCGCCCTTGTCAGCGGCAGGTTCGTCCTTGTCCGCGGCAGGTTCGGTCAGGTCTGACTCTTCCGGTTGCGTGGCGTTGACCATGGCGCCGCCACTGAGGGTCGCCAGCATCTGGCGGACGTTGGTGAGCTGGGCGTTGATGCTGTCGCGGCGCTGGGTCGCTGCGGCGAGCACACGTTCGGAGTCGTCCCGGATCCGGTCCGCCTTGGTCTTGGCTTCGGCCACCATCGTCTGTGCCTGTGCCTTGGCCTCTTCGAGCTGGTGCGCCGACTTGGTTGCGGCTTCGTGCGCCCTCAGCTCAGAGTCGGCCCGGGTCTGCTCCGACCGCTGCTGGACGGCCGCCAGCTGTTGCTCGGCCGCGGCGATCTGTACGGCGAAGTCCTGGGCCGCCGTGTCTCGACGGGTGGCCAGTGTCGTCTCGAAGTCGGCCGCTGCTGCAGCGGACTTGGCGCGTGCCCGTTCGTAGACGGCTTCGGCCTCTTCCCGACGTGCGGTGGCCTGTCGGTCGGCGTCGTCCAGGATGCTGTCGGCGCGCCGCCTGGCATCCTCGAGAACCCTGGCGACCTCCGCGTCGGCTGCGCTGCGCGTCTCCTTCGCGTAGAGGTCCGCGCCCTCCCTGGTTGCCCGAGCGCTCTCGTCCGCAAGGGCATGGTGGGTCTCCGCGTCCGCCTTGGCGCGGGTCCGCAGCTCGTTTCCCTCTTCGTCGGCCAGGGCCAGCATCGAGCCGATGCGCTGGCCCAGGTCCATGTACGTCGGCGCTGTCGCCTTCTTCTGCTCTTCCTCGAGCGCACGGGTCCGGGCCGCATGAGCTGCGAGGTCGCTCTGGAGCTGGCGCTGGGCGGCCTCAAGCTTGCTCACCTGGATGCTGAGCTCGCCGGCCTCTCGCCGGGCAGCCACAGCCGCCTCCGTCAGATCGCGGACGTGCTGGTCCACTTGTGCGGTGTCGTAGCCGCGGAGCACGCTGCGGAACTGGGCGTTGGACTCGTTCATCGGGTTCCTATCGTCTCTTGCGTGGTGGGGTCGGTGTTTGGTGTGGCAGCGTCGGCGTCGGCGTCGGCGTCGGCCTCGGCTGCGGAGTGCTCGGGGACCGCGAGCGCCTCGATGACACCGGACAGCCGGCTGAGCTGTTCGGTGATGTCGTCGCGACGCTCGGCGAGGGCGCCAACTTCGGCGCGGGCCTGAGCAAGGAGATCACGTGCCTGCACCCGGATCGTGTCCGCGTCCGCCCGGGCAGCGGCCAGGGTCGTCGTCGCCTCGTCTCGCACGGCACGACGGTGATCGTGGGCCTCGGTCTGCAGCCGGGCCACCTCAGATGCGGCCCGTTCGCGCAGCATCTTTGCCCCGCGCTCGGACTCGTCCAGCCGTCTCTGCGCTCGCTCGAGCCGTGCCTGCGCGGTCTGGTCGGCCTCGGCGATGACCCTCTCGGCATGGCCCTGGGCGTGCTCCCGAGTCGCGAGGGCGTCCTTGTTGGCAGCTTCGAGAACTGCGTTGGCCTGGGCCCGTAGCCGCTCCGACTCGGCAGCGGCCTCGGCCACGGAGGCCCGGGTACGCAACGCGACGCGGGCAATGATGTCCTGGAGCTGGCGTCGGAGGGCGAACAGGTGAATAGCCGTCGCGTAGTGAACGGCCAGGCGCTCCCGGTCGGCCCGGGCTTCGGCGGTCGACAGCAAGGATCGGACGGCGCCCCGGGCCCAGTCCATGTGCTCGGCGGCGTCCCGCAAGAGGCTGTCCGCCTCGTCGGTGGCCGCATCGCGCAGGGACCTGGCTTCTGCTGCAGAGGTCGAGCTGAGCTCGGCCGCCTCCGCCCGTGCCTGGGCGAGCTCCTGCGCGG
The DNA here is from genome assembly GCA_031406655.1 of Micrococcales bacterium. Classification (GTDB taxonomy): domain Bacteria; phylum Actinomycetota; class Actinomycetes; order Actinomycetales; family Dermatophilaceae; genus UBA4719. The sequence goes on along the minus strand of JANOHS010000484.1, from coordinate 6,428 downwards.
CCGAGGCTCGGGCTTCGCTCGTTTCCTTGTCGGCGCGGGCGACTGCCTCGTCGAAGGACTCCTGGGCGGCGGCCAGGATCGAGCTGGCGTCCCGGGCTGCCTCCTCACCCAGCCGCGTGAGCTCCGCGTTGACCTCCCCTTCGCGGGTGGCCAGAAGGGACGCGGACTCGGACTCCAGCGCCTTGATCTGCGCCCGGGCCCGCTCGAGCTCTTCGGTCGCGAGGCCGCGAAGCCGCTCATCTTCCGCACGTGCGGCACGCCTGATCTCCTCTGCTTCCGCCGTTGACGTGGCGAGGAGCTGTTCGCTGGTGTGGTCGGCGGCGTCGGCGACGAGCGTTGCCTGGTCCGCCGCATCTGCTACGAGCTGGGCGGCTTCCTCGTGTGCCTCGGCCAGCCGGGCCTGGGCGGAACGCTGGGCGCTGAGGGCATCGTTGTGGACGCTTGCTGCGGCGGCGTGCAGCTGCTTGGCCTCTTCGTGGGCCGCGAGCGCCTCGGCGCGCAGCGCGGCCACCTCTGCCTCCACCTCGGCGCGGAGGCCATCGGCGAGCGCCTGGGCGCGGGACAACAGCCCGTACGCTGCGGAGCTGGGCTCCTCAGGGGCGGGTGGCGGGTCGACCGAGGCCTCATTCAGGGTCTCTGGCGAGGCGGTCACATCCTGAATCGTCCCATATGTTCGGGCACTTTCACGAGGCCGGTCACCCACAAGGAACCGGAACGGTGTCATCCGCCCGTGGCCGGCCGGGTCATCATCGGATGGATACCCCGGTCCCTGTTGCCAACGCGGACCGCTCCCTGCGTCCTAGAGTGGAGGCCATGGATCGTCGGATCTTCGGAATCGAGAATGAGTACGGCGTCACGTGCACTTTCGACGGCCAGCGACGCCTGACCCCCGACGAGGTGGCGCGCTACCTGTTCCGCAAGGTGGTGTCGTGGGGCCGGTCCTCAAATGTGTTCCTTGCCAACGGTTCCCGCCTCTACCTGGACGTTGGCAGCCATCCCGAGTACGCCACGCCGGAGTGTGACGACGTGCGCCAGCTGGTCACCCACGACAAGGCAGGGGAACGCATCGTCGAGGGACTTGTCGCGGATGCGCAGGAACGGATCGCCGACGAGGGCATCGCCGGCGAGATCTATGTCTTCAAGAACAACACCGACTCGGCGGGCAACTCCTACGGCTGTCACGAGAACTACCTCGTCACCCGCGCCGGGGAGTTCCAAAAGCTGTCGGACATCCTGATCCCGTTCCTGGTCAGCCGCCAGATCACGTGCGGGGCCGGCAAGATCACCACGACATCGCGAGGTGCCACATACTGCGTGAGCCAACGGGCAGACCACATCTGGGAGGCCGTCTCCAGCGCCACCACGCGCTCGCGCCCGATCATCAACACCCGGGACGAGCCGCACGCCGACGCCGAGAAGTACCGCCGGCTACACGTCATCGTCGGAGACTCGAACATGAGCGAGTCGACCACGATGCTCAAGGTTGGTTCGGCCGATCTGGTGCTGCGGATGATCGAGGCTGGCGTTCAGATGCGGGACCTGACGCTGGAGAACCCGATCCGGGCGATCCGCGAGATCAGCCACGACATCACCGGCCGCAAGAAGGTGAAGCTCGCCAACGGACGTGAGATGAATGCACTAGAGATCCAGGGCGAGTACTACGAACGTGCGGCGGCGTTCGTCGAGCGCGAAGGTCTGGGCGACCCTACCCACAAGATGGTTCTTGACCTGTGGCACCGGACGCTCACGGCGGTCAGGACCGGAGACTTGGCCCTGGTGGGCACCGAGATCGACTGGGTGATGAAGTACCAGCTGATCCAGCGCTACGCGGCCAAGCACGACCTGTCCATGGCCAGTCCCAGGATTGCCCAGCTTGATCTGGCCTATCACGACATCAACCGTGAGCGGGGCCTGTTCTACCTGTTGCAGCGTCACGGCAACGCGGCCCGCGTCTGCTCCGACCCCGAGATCTTCGAAGCCAAGTCCGTGCCGCCCCAGACCACGAGGGCCAAGCTTCGCGGCGACTTCATCCGGGCCGCCCAGGAGCACAAGAGGGACTTCACGGTCGACTGGGTCCATCTCAAGCTCAACGACCAGGCACAGCGGACCGTCCTGTGCAAGGACCCTTTCGCGGCTGTCGACGCTCGAGTTGAGCGGCTCATCTCCAGCATGTGATCGACCAGCGAGGCGACCAGGTGGGGATACCCAGACTGCCGCGTTAAGGTAGTTCGGAAATCCATCACAACGATCGAAGGGCTTCGCGTGCGCCTGTCCCGTCTACGAGCTGTGTCTGCAGCTCTCCTACCCCTCATCTTCCTGGCGGCCTGCGGATCGGACACCACCGACCCCGCGCCCAGCGCCCTGGACGTCCTCACAGTGGGTGGCTCGGACACGGCACCCACGGTGACCTTCAAGACCAAGCCGCTGAGCGTCAAGGTGACCACCACCAAGGTCGTCACCGCCGGCAAGGGCGACAAGCTGACCAAGGCCAACTCGATCCTGTTCGGCTACTCCCTGTTCAACGGCAAGGACGGCAAGCAGATCGAGTCCAGCTTCGGCAAGGATGAGGCTGGCAAGAGCAAGGGGCCGGTCCCGCTGGACCTCGCGTCATCCACGCTGCTGCCGGGTCTGTCAAAGGGCCTGATCGGCCAGCAGGTCGGCTCCCGGCTGCTGGTCGCGATCCCGCCGGCGGACGCCTTTGGTCCCGAGGGCAACGCCCAGGCTGGCTTCGGCCCCACCGACACCGTCCTGTTCCTGATCGACGTGGTCTCGGCGAGCACCCCGCTGAAGACCGCGACCGGTGCTGCGGTCCCACCCAAGGCTGGGCTCCCGACCGTCAAGGTTGACGGCACCAAAGCGGCGGAGGTCACGGTCCCCAAGACCGCGGCGCCGACCACGCTGGTCATCCAGCCGCTGATCAAGGGCGAAGGTGCCGTCGTCAAGAAGGGCCAGACCATCAAGGTCCACTACACCGGAGTCCTGTGGAAGGACGGCAAGAAGTTCGACGCGTCCGGCGACCGCGGCGAGCCGGTGGACTTCCAGATCGGCGCCGGGCAGGTCATTCCGGGCTGGGACAAGGGACTGGTCGGACAGACCGTTGGCAGCCGGATCCTGCTGGTCGTGCCCCCTGTTGACGGCTACGGTACCGCCGGCAAGGCTCCCACGATCGGTCCTAAGGACACTTTGGTCTTCGTCGTCGACCTCCTGGCCGCGAGCTGAGTCTCGAACGGCGATCTGACCTCCACCCCGACCGAAGGGCCTACATCATGGGTTTTGACCCGGGCACCACCAAGCCGGAGATCGACTTCCCCGGCGACGCCGCGCCTACCGAGCTGGTCATCGAGGACCTCAAGCAGGGTGATGGCGTCGAGGCGAAAGCTGGTGACACCATCAGCGCCCACTATGTCGGCGTGGCGCACTCGACCGGTGAGGAGTTCGACGCCTCGTGGAACCGTGGGGCGCCGCTGGACTTCCGGCTGGGCGTCGGACAGGTCATCAAGGGCTGGGACGAGGGCATCGCCGGCATGAAGGTCGGGGGCCGTCGCAAGCTGACCATCCCGGCGAACCTCGCCTACGGCGACCGTGGCGCAGGCGGCGCGATCAAGCCGGGCGAGACGCTCATCTTCGTCGTGGACCTGGTCGACGCTCGCTAAAACCGCGCCTGAATGTTGGCGATGACTGTGAGGTTTGGGTCGCCCCAACGGCCGAAACCTCACAGTCATCGCCCACGGGACACGATGCGGTTCGGGGTCAGTGCGTCAACGGCTGAGCAGAGTCGCGGCGAATCGACCGGCCGCAGCCGCCGCCACGAACGACGCCTGATCCTGGTCAAGGCCACGACCCATGGTCGACAGCTTCACAGGGCTCGAAGCCAGCTCCTCAACCAGGCCGGTGACGTCGATCTCGTGCAGGTGAAGTCGGCCAGCGCTCTCACGGGCGAGGCTCCGCGCCTGTTCGAGGACGCGGTCACCGAGCTCTCCGCCAAGCAGCGGGACCGGCAGGTCCGCCACTGCCAGGGCCACCCGTCCGTAGGTCGTCAGGCTGTGGTGGGAGATCCCGCGGTGGCGTTCGCGTTCGTCGGCTCCGGAGATGCGAAGCGAGGCGATCGCCCGCCCACCGAGCACCGCGGCGGCGTTGACCGCCTCCCCTGAGGCCACGCCGGAGTAGCCCCACGGCGAGTCGGTCCCCAGGTTGCCGGGCCCCTGGGCCACGATGGCCACGTCGGCGTGCAGGACGTGGGCCGCGGCCAGCAGGCCGGTGTGCACGTTGACGGCTTCGAGGTCCCCGCCGAAGGCCTGACCCACGGTTATGGTGCCGGTGAGCCATCCGGCCTCGGACAGCCCGGCGACGGTCCGGGAGAACGCGATGGGCAGCGCACCACCGTCGGTCATCACGTAGGCCACCCGAACCTGGGGGTTGGTCTCGCGAAGTCCCGCCAGGATCGCGGGCACGGCCGAGTGCAGGTCGGCGACGATGACGGGCATGGCGTCGATGCCGGTAGCGCCGCGCAGGACCTCGTGGTGTGGGCTCTCCTGCTCGTCGACTCCCAGGACCACCATCTGCAGCGGGGTGTAGCGCGCCTTGACCACGTGGCCGGGGCGCGGCTGCGGATCGGGTGGCAGGCGGTCTGGGACGGCCACGATCAGGGCCATCCCGCCTGTGCCTAGCCCGAGCTCCAGGGCACCAACGTTGAGCAGCACGCGGTCGCCGGGTCGGGGCTCGCCGACCAGGTCGGTGTAGGCCAGCGCCCGGATCGTTCCGCCCCCCGGACCAGGCAGTGTGACGTCGTACTCGGCCGCTCCCGACCACCGTGCCAGGACCCGTTCGACCGTCGCCTCGCGCCACTTGATCACGCCACGAACAGTAGTGGTGCCGGCGCCTCACGCCGTCCTCCACCGTCCGGTAGCGTCCACCCTCATGAGGACCCAGCCCAACGCGTCCGTCAAGACCGAGCGCCTGCTCAACCTGGTGATCTGCCTGCTCTACACCCGCCAGCCGCTGTCCAAGGCCAAGATCCGCGATGCCGTCCCCCAGTACGGCACGACCGCCTCCGAGGAGGCCTTCGACCGGATGTTCGAGCGCGACAAGGATGAGCTGCGCGACCTCGGCATACCGCTGGTGACCGAGCCGGTGGACGCCTTCTTCGACGACGAGCCCGGGTACCGCATCGACCGCCGCGAGTACGCCCTGCCGGAGATCTCCTTCGCCGCCGACGAGCTGGCGGTTCTCGGCCTGGCCAGCAGGGCATGGGCACAGGCCAGCCTTGCCGGACCGGCGGCCCAGGCCCTGCGCAAGCTCGAGGCAGCCGGCGTTGAGCGGGACGATGCGTCCCTGATTGGCATCGAGCCCCGTGTCCGAACCGCTGAACCCGCCTTTGAGGCGGTCAAGAACGCTGTGCTGCAACGGACGCCGGTGGGGTTCACCTACCGGACCGCCAGCTCGGGGGAGGTGGCAACGCGTCATGTCCAACCATGGGGGATCGCGTCCTGGCACGGTCGCTGGTACCTCACCGGGTTCGACACCGACAGAGCCGCACCACGGGTATTCCGGCTGGGCCGGATCGAGGGCAAGGTCGCCACCGAGGGCAAGGCGGCGTCATACGAGGTGCCCGAGGGTCATCAGCCCAGGGCGATGATCAGCACCCTGGCCGACGAGAGCGACCCCCAGCCGGCGGTGCTCCGGGTTCGGGTGGGTGCCGGTCACAGCCTGCGGCGCAGGGCCGGCACCGCCCGGGACGTCGACGACACGTGGTCACTGATCGACCTCGACTTCACCGACACCGAAGCCTTCGCGGACGAGATCAGCAGCTTCGGACCCGATGTCCTGGTCGAGAGCCCCGCCCAGCTGAAGGAGTCCGTGATCCGCAGGTTGACCGGAGCGCTCGGCCCCGGCCCGGTCGGCGCGGAGGCGAGGTCATGAGTGCCAAGGGTCGAGCCGGCCGAGCCGGTCAAGGGCCCGAGTCGGCCACCGCCAGGCTCTCGCGGCTGCTGACGATGGTGCCGTGGCTGCTCAACCGCCAGGGTGTCGAGATCGAGGAGGCGGCGCGTGAGTTCGCCGTGACGCCGGAGCAGGTCGAGGCCGATCTTGCTTTGCTGTTTCTCTGCGGCACACCAGGTGGCTACCACGGCGACCTGATCGAGGCGGAGTGGGAGAGCGGCAGGGTGTTCCTGGGCAATGCCGACACGATCAAGAGGCCGCTGCGTCTCGGTGTCGACGAGGCCCTGGCCCTGATCGTCGGTCTGCGCGCACTGGCTGCCGTCCCCGGGATCGGGGAACGTGAGGCCGTCGTTCGCGCGCTGGCCAAGCTCGAGGCTGCCACCGGCTCGGCGTCCGCAGGCACCGCTCGCATCCAGGTGGTGATCGACGAGGGCACGAGCAACGAGGCGCTTTCCCTGGCCGAGCAGGCCCTGACCGCCCATCGGCGGGTT
>JANOHS010000148.1:0-13217 GCA_031406655.1 Micrococcales bacterium | reverse complement strand
CAGCAGCAGCACCCTCATCAAGGTGATGACCGACGGCATCCTGCTTGCCGAGATGCAGCGCGACCGCGATCTGCGCCGCTACGACACGATCATCATCGACGAGGCGCACGAGCGCAGCCTCAACATCGACTTCATCCTCGGTTACCTCAAGCAGCTGCTGCCGCGCCGGCCCGACCTCAAGGTGATCATCACCTCGGCAACCATTGACCCGCAACGGTTTTCGAAGCACTTCAACGATGCACCGATCATTGAGGTCTCGGGGCGCACCTATCCCGTGGAAGTGCGCTACCGGCCCCTCGGCGGGCAGACCCCCGAGGAGGAGGACAGGGACCAGGTCACGGCGATCTGTGAGGCCGTCGAGGAGCTGTGGACCGAGCACCGCGGCTCGGTCGGGGACATCCTGGTCTTCCTGTCCGGTGAGCGTGAGATCCGGGACGCCGCTGATGCCCTCACGGGGATGGCGCTGCCACACACCGAGATACTGCCGCTCTACGCCAGGCTCTCGGCCGCCGAGCAGCACCGCGTCTTCGGCCAGCACACGGGTCGCCGTGTCGTGCTTGCCACGAACGTCGCCGAGACCTCCCTGACCGTGCCGGGCATCCGGTACGTCGTGGACGCCGGGACCGCGCGCATCTCGCGCTACAGCCAACGCACCAAGGTCCAGCGTCTCCCGATCGAGCCGATCTCGCGGGCCAGCGCCAGCCAGCGCGCCGGTCGCTGCGGTCGGGTCGCGGACGGCATCTGCATCCGGCTCTACGCCCAGGAGGACTTCGAGACCCGTCCCGAGTTCACGGACCCCGAGATCCTGCGCACCAACCTTGCCTCCGTCATCTTGCAGATGGCTTCGCTGGGACTTGGTGACATCGCGCGTTTCCCCTTTCTCGATCCACCGGACTCACGCCAGATCACTGACGGCGTCAGGCTGTTGGAGGAGCTGCAAGCCATCGACCCCGGGGCTGACCGGTCGACCGACGACCCCCGCAAGCGGCTTACGGCATACGGTCGCAAGATCGCCCAGCTGCCGCTCGACCCGCGGCTCGCACGGATGGTGCTGGAGTCCGAGGGAAACGGCGCGCTACGCGAAGTGCTGATCATCGTCTCGGCACTGTCCATCCAGGACCCGCGCTAGCGTCCCAGGGACAAGCAGCAGCAGGCGGACGAGCGACACCGAAGGTTTGCCGACGAACACAGCGACTTCGCCGCGTTGCTGAACCTGTGGAACTACCTGAAGGACCAGCAGCGGGAGCTTTCCGGCAGCGCGTTCCGGCGGCTTTGCAAGAGCGAGTACCTGCACTACCTGCGGATCCGTGAATGGCAGGATCTGCACAGCCAGCTCAAGTCAGTCTGCAAATCCCTTGGTCTGCAACAGAACTCATCCGAGGCCGACTCCGATGCCGTCCACCAGTCCCTGCTCGCGGGGCTCCTGTCCCACATCGGCCTGCGTGACGTCGAGAAGCGGGAGTACATCGGCGCACGAGGGGCGCGGTTCGGCATCTCGCCGGGCTCGTCGCTTTTCAGGAAGCAGCCGCAGTGGGTCATGTCGGCCGAGCTCGTGGAGACCACCCGGCTCTGGGCGCGGTTCAACGCACGCACCGACCCGGCATGGGTCGAACGGCTCGCGCAGCACCTGGTCAAGCGGAGCTACAGCGAGCCTCACTGGGAGAAGAAACGCGGTTCCGCCGTGGCGCTGGAGAAGGTCACCCTGTACGGCGTCCCGCTCGTGGTCGGCCGCAAGGTGGGCTACGCGAGGATCAACCCCGAGGAGTCCAGGGACCTGTTCATCCGCAACGCACTGGTCGAGGGCGACTGGGAGACTCATCATCGCTTCTTCCATGACAATCGGGCTCTCATCAAGTCACTGACCGAGCTGGAGGCGCGGGCCCGGCGTCGGGACATCCTGGTCGATGACGAGACACTGGTCGACTTCTATGACAAACGCCTGCCGCCCGAGATCGTCTCGGGCCAGCACTTCGACTCCTGGTGGAAGCAGGCCCGCAGGACGCAGCCTGATCTGCTGACCTTCACAGAGGACCTGCTGGTCAGCGACGACGCCGATGCCGTCAGTGCCGACGACTACCCGCAGACCTGGCAGCAGAACGGCATCCCCCTGCCCGTGACCTACCAGTTCGAGCCGGGAACGGCCGCTGACGGTGTCACGGTTCACATCCCGCTCGACCTGCTGAACCAGGTCGACGACATGGGGTTCGACTGGCAGGTGGCGGGACTGCGTCAGGACCTGGCCACGGCGCTGCTCAAGTCGCTGCCCAAGGCGACCCGCCGCAACTTCGTCCCGACGCCGGAGCATGCCCTCGCCGCACTGGCATCCGCAGACCCTGCTGCCGGCCACATCTGTGACGAGCTCGGGCGTGCGCTCCGGGAGCTGACGGGGGTCCGCATTCCTGCTGAGCAGTGGGACTGGTCGCGGGTGCCCGGCCACCTGCGCATCACCTTCCGGGTCGAGGACCGGGGCGGCAAGGTCGTGGGGGAGAGCAAGGAGCTTGCCGAGCTGCGGGAGCAGCTGGCGCCGCAGCTGCGGGAGACCATGCAGCGAGCCGCCGTCGCCGTGGAGCGAAAAGGTCTGCGGCAGTGGACGTTCGGAGACCTGCCGGCAACCTTCGAGCAGCGGGTCGACGGTCGCGTTCTCCATGGGTTCCCTGCAGTGGTGGACCATGGTGAGAGCGTGGCGGTCGAGGTTCTCGCGTCGCAGCAAGAGCGCGATGCGGCTACCCGTCTCGGGGTGCGGCGCCTGCTGCTGCTCAACACGACGGCGCCCTGGAAGCGCGTGCTGGCGCTGCTGACCAACGAGCAACGGCTGACGCTCGGGCACAACCCCCACGGCAGCGTCGTCGACCTGTTGCAGGACTGCCTCGCCGCCGCGGTCGACTCCATCGTCGCTCAGCGTCCGGGCGGCGAGGTGCTGGGTCAGGAGGAGTTCGACGAGACCCTGCGCGTGGTGCGCTCGCAGGTCGTGGCACGGGTCATGGACGTCATCGAGCTGGTCGAGCCCCTGCTGGTCCTGTCGCGGCGGGCCGAGCTCGCGCTGGCTGAGCTGACGAACCCGATCATGGCTCCCGCAAGGTCGGACATGCAGACCCAGCTCCGGTCTCTTCTGTATCCGGGATTCGTTGCAGACACAGGGTTCTCGCGGCTCCGACATCTCGAGCGCTACCTGAGCGGCATCCTGGTCCGATGCGATCGTGCCCCTGGACAGGTGGCTCGCGACGCGGAGCACGCGGACACCGTGGCCCGCGTGCAGGCAGAGTATGACGGGCTGGTCGCCTCCCTGCCGCCGACCCACCGAGCCGGAGCTGATGTGCAGGAGCTGCGCTGGATGATCGAGGAGCTGCGGGTCAGTCTCTTCGCCCAGACCCTGGGGACCGTGCGCCCCGTGTCGGAGAAGCGGATATACAGGGCGATGGACCAGGTGGAGGACCTGGCCTGAGTCGAAGCCTGCCGGCCGTCACACCTGCGTGGCAGACTTCGCAAGGGGTCGAAAGGTTGAGACACATGGCGGGTGAGACTGTGGTCCATGGCATTGCACGAAGCGACCACGGGAGCAGGTGCACGCCGTCGTGACCGCTGACGACTGCCTCAGGACCGAGCTGCGGACCAGGCGATGACGCCCCGGCTGCTCCCGGAGCACCCGAAGTTCGAGACCGCCACCGAGAGCGAGGTGTGGGAGGTCCTGCGGACGACGCTGGGGCCCGATGACGTGCTGATGGCCAACCTTCGGCTCAGCGACGAGGTGAAGGACCATGAGGCTGACATCGTGGCGATCATCGCGGGTGCCGGCGTCGTCGTGGTGGAGGTCAAGGGCGGCAGCGTCGGCGTGGTCGACGGCCAGTGGCGGCAGTCGGGCAACGACACCCGCACCTTCGACCCGGTCGACCAGGCACGCACGACGAAGTACGCCATCCGCAGGTACGTCGAGGGCGACCCACGCTGGCGCAGCTCGTCGCGTCAGCGGATCCGCTGGGCCCACTCGGTCGCTCTGCCCAACACCGAGGTTCACGACGACTTCTCCATGCCGGACTGCCCTCGGTGGGCGGTGCACGGCAGGGGTGACATTGCCGACCTCGGACGCCGCCTGTACGACGTGGTTGTCATGCAGGAGACGGACAACATCCCGCCGAGTCCGCAGGACGTGGACCTGATCGTGGAGATCCTCAACGGCCGTAACCTTCCCGTGCTCGACATCTCCGCCGACGCCCGGGAGCGGGAGGCCGAGGTCGACCGTCTGACCCTTGAGCAGGCCACCCTGTTGCGGGTGACCCGGCTGCTCAACAGGGTGGAGGTCCGGGGCGGCGCCGGAAGCGGAAAGACGGTGCTGGCGCTGACGCAGGCCAGGCAGCTCTCGCGTGGTCGTGGGGACCTCAAGGCCAAGCGTGTGGCGTTGATCTGCAGCTCGCGGGGTCTGGCGACGTACTTCACCCGTGTGGTGGACACCTGGGACAGCAAACATCGTCCCGCTTTCGTGGGCACATTCGCCGACCTGGGCCGTAGCTGGGGAGCGAAGGAGGGCGCCCGGCACGGTCCCGACCTCGAGGAGGGCGAGCTCCCGGCGTTGATGCGGCCGCTGTCGGCGGCGCTCTCCGAGGAGCAGCAGTTCGACTCGGTGATCGTCGACGAGGGCCAGGACTTCGCGGACTCGTGGTGGGCGCCGATCCTGGGCGCGCTGAAGGACCAGGAGACCGGAGGGCTGTTTGTCTACTCCGACGAGAACCAGCGCATCTTCCAGCGCTTCGGTGCACCTCCGGTGCCGTTGGTGCCGCTGGTTCTCGACCACAACCTTCGAAACACCAGGCAGATCGCGCAGACCTTCAACCCGTTGGCTCCCCTGAGGATGCTCCTCATGGGAGGTGAGGGACCTGAGGTCGAGTTCGCCCGATGCGCTGTGGACGATGCCATCGAAACCGCCGACAAGCAGGTCGGCCGGCTGCTGGCCGCGGGGTGGAAGGCGAAAGAGGTGATGCTCCTGACCACCGGCGAGCGCCACCCCTTGGAGGTTGCCCGTGGGTCGGAGTCGGACCCGCGGGACTACTGGCGGTGGTTCTGGGATGACGAGGTGTTCTACGGTCAGGTGCTTGCCTGCAAGGGGCTCGAACGCCGTGCCGTCGTGCTGTGCGTCAACGAGGACGCGGCCGCGGACTGGTCACGCGAACGGCTCTATGTGGGCCTCTCGCGAGCCACCGATCAGCTCATCGTCGTGGGCGATCCTGGCGTGGTCAGGCAGATGGGCGGTCTGGAGGTTGCCAGAAACCTCGGGATCGGCTGACGAGGGATCCCGCCGAAGCCGGCCAGGATTCGGTCAGCTCGGGTTGAGGTGCGCGGAAACCGTTGCAGGTCAGGTGATCTCGGCGGTGCAGGTGGTGCCGACCCACCGGAAGCCCACTCTCTCGTAGACCCGTGTCACATCGATGCTTTCGGCGCCGCAGAAGAGCGTGGTCACGCCGTGCTCGAGCGCCTGGCCGGCCAGCAGGTGCGCCACCGCGGCGGCAAGGCCGCGTTGCCGGTAGGCCGGAAGCACGCCCACCCCGGCCATCTCGCTGACGTCACCGCGCGGGTTGTGGCTGCCACCGCCAACCGCCCCCACCTCGTCGACGAACGCCCCGACGCGCACCGTCCGGCCTGCCCGCAGAGCGTCGATCGTGATACCCAGCCGGAGCGCGGCCCCCGTCGAGGAGGCAGCGGCGTCGCGCTCGGGGAGGCCGGCGTCGCCGACCGCTGTGCCGCCGGCACCGAAGGCCACGTCGATGGCCGCGTTGACGGCCGCCAGGTCGGCGTCGTCGGCGTCCATCAGACGCACCTCACCGTGGGCCCGCCGAGGCTGTGTGAGCGACTCGAGCACCAGCAGCGGGCACTCATGGACCGTCATGCCTGCCGCCCGGGCTGCCACGGCCAAGGTCGGCGCGCACTCGTGGACCCACTCGAGTGACCGTGGCACCTTGAGCTCGCGCTGCCGGGCAAGGACCGCCCGGATCTCGTCGGTCGTGGGATCGGCGCTACGGTCCAGCCCCGGGCGGGCGTAGAAGGGCCATCCCTGCTCGGCCACGAACAGCACCAGGGAGCCGTGCTCCTCGGACCGTGCCGTGGCGCGCGGGGCGGTGTCGCAGTAGGCATCGAGGCGAGCGAGCAGCTCGCCGCGGACCGCGGCGGAGATGCCGGCGGCGAGGAAGGCAGAGCCGGCCCCAGCGTGATTCACGCGCCGGACTCCGTCAGGCCCTGGGAGAACGCCGTGGCGATGTCGCCCGCGAGCTCCGCATTGCTGACAACGAGGTCGATGTTGGCCTGCAGGCTCACGCCGTCGGTGTGCTCGTGGAAGTGGGCGAGTAGGAACGGCGTGACGTCCTTGCCGGTGATCCTGTTCTCCTGCAACGCATCCAGCGCCGAAGCGAGCGTCGCGTCGTGCAGCCCGCGATCCATCTCCTTGCCGTCGGGTATCGGGTTGGCGACCACCAGGGCCTGTTGCAGACCGAGCGCGTCCCGTGCCCGCAGGACTGAAGCGATCTCGGCCGCTGACCGGGCAACCCACGGGACGGCATACCCGCTGTCCTTGACGTAAAAGCCTGGGAAGCGCGAGCTGCGGTAGCCGACCAGACCCACGGACAGCGTCTCTAGCCGTTCCAGCGTGGCGCCCACGTCCAGGATGGACTTCACGCCGGCGCAGACCAGAACCACAGGGGTGCCGGCCAGCGCAGGGAGGTCTGCCGACTCGTCGAAGCTCCTGTCGGCGCCGCGGTGGACCCCGCCAAGGCCTCCCGTGGCGAACACCCTGATGCCGGCGCGGTGAGCGAGGTATGCCGTGGAAGCAACCGTGGTGGCTCCAAGCCCCCCGCTTGCGATCACGCTGCCGAGGTCACGGATGCTCGACTTCACCACGGATGCGTCTGTCGCGACCTGGTCAAGAGCGCTGTCGTCCAAGCCGATTCGCACCTGGCCGGCGACTATGGCGATGGTCGCCGGCACCGCGCCGGACACTCGCACGGCGGCCTCGATCTGGCGTGCCACTCGGGCACTGCTGTCGCTGGGCAGCCCGTGGCTGATGATCGTGGACTCGAGGGCAACGACGCCGCGACCCTCGCCCAGCGCGGTGCGGACCTCATCGGCAATGATCACAACCAGCACTCTACGGATGACCCGGAGGTGGCCCTTGTCAGTGCTGGTGTGCGTGGCCGGAGACGTCATGCTGGACGTCCTTGTCACCACGGCGGAGCCCCTGACCGCCGATGACGACACGCCCGCAGCCATCACGTTGAGCGCGGGTGGCCAGGCTGCCAACGTCGCCTCCTGGGTGTGCGCGCTCGGCGGCGGTGCCAGGCTCTTCGGTCCGCGCACCTCCGATGCGGTCGGCAAGGTGCTCGACGGGTCGCTGACCTCCCATGGGATCGACCTGTATGCCGAGCCCCGCGACACGCACTGCGGCGCGGTCGTGTCGCTGGTCACGTCAGGGACACGCACCCTGGCGTCCGACCCCGGCGACCTGGCGTGGATCGACGACCGGCTGGCCGACCCCGGGTGGTTCGCCGGAGCGGACTGGTTGCACCTGTCGGGTTATCTGCTCCTTCGGGCCCCGGACCCGGCGCTCGTGATCCGTGCGGCAGACGTGGCGCGACGGGTTGGGCTCCGGGTGGCCGTCGACCTTGCCTCTGCAGCGATGATCCGCACCTACGGCGCCACTGCCTTCCTGACTTTGGTGGAGGACCTTGAGCCGTCGGTCGTGTTCGGCAACCAGGGCGAGTGGGACGCCGTCGGGGCCCCGCCCGCCTCCCTCTTCCCCGAGGCTGTCGTCAAACGCGGACCACTGGGCTCGACCTTCTTCGGGCGGGGGGAGGAGACGTCGCTCGAGGTTGTCCCGGGCCCGGTGGTCGACGTCACGGGCGCCGGCGACGCCCTGGCAGCCGGCTACCTGGTGGGCGGCCCCGAGATGGCGATGCGGGCCGCGGGTCGATGCGTTGCCCAGACGGGCGCGCAGCCGAACGGCAGGAATCCCTGAGGTGGGGTCGGCGTTGAAACGCACAAGGCGCCCCACCGGGGTGCTCGACGAACGAGATGACGCACAGAAGGAGACCACCTGCGGTGCAAGACCCGACTGAGCTCTACGCGTTCGAGACCGAAATCCCGTTGGGCGACCTCCGGGCGTCGGTGCTGCTGGTCTCGCTGGGCGGCTTCGTCGACGCCGGCCAGACGCAGCGGCTGTTGACCGACCACATCCTTGCGACTCTTCCGCACGAGGTGGTGGCCTCTTTCGACGTCGACCAGCTGATGGACTACCGCAGCCGTCGTCCGATGATGATGTTCGACCGCGACCGGTGGACGAGCTACGCCGACCCCTCCCTTCTGCTCCATCGCGTCACCGACGCCGACGGGCAGCCCTTCCTGGTCCTTACCGGTCAGGAGCCTGACTACCAGTGGGAGCGTGTCGTCGAGGCGATCAGCCAGCTGATCCGGCTCCTTGGCGTGACCCTCACCGTGAGCGTCCACGGCATCCCGATGGCGGTGCCCCACACCCGGCCCATCGGCCGGACTGCCCATGCAACGGCGCCTGCACTGATCGGCGAGCACGACGCCGTCTTCGGGCCCATCCAGGTGCCGGGGAGCGTCAGCGCGCTGCTGGAGCTGCGACTTGGCGAGTCCGACCACGACGCTCTGGGCTTCGCGATCCACGTGCCTCACTATCTTGCCCAGGCCCAGTTCGCCGACGCTGCCGTCGTGGGGCTCGAGTCCTTCACGGGCGCAACGGGACTCAACATCCCCGCCGACGATCTGGTGGCCATGGCCGGTCTCAACCGGGCCGAGATCGCCGAGGGCATTGCCGGCTCTGACGAGGTCAGGCAGGTCGTTGAGGCCCTCGAGCGCCAGTACGACACCTACATGGAGGCTCGCGAGAAGCCCAGCCTGTTGGCCACGGACCTCCGTGACCTTCCGTCCGCCGACGAGATCGGTGCCGAGTTCGAGCAGTTCCTGCGCACGCACACCGACGAGGCGTAGGCGCCGCGCTCGCTCAGGGCTTCGCGTCGGACCAGCGCGCGATGACGCTGGTGTCGGAGACGAACCGCACGGTGCTCGAGCCGGTCCAGCGCCGGGCGCTGGCGATCAGGGCGGCATCAACCGCCGCTGCCGCCTCGTCGGCCGCCTCGATGGGGACGTGGACAAGAAGCTCGTCGTGCAGGCAGAGGACGATCCGGGCGCCCAGATGTCGCGTCGTGAGCCGCACGGTCGCCGCCCATGCCTTGAACAGCTCGGCCGCCGCGCCCTGGATGACGGCATTGCGGGCGAACCGGCCACGGCCAGCGATCATCGCTGGCAATGCTCCGGGAGGCATGTCAACAGGGTTGTCCCACATCGGAACTCGCCGACCACCGTAGGTTCGGACGGCTTGCGCCGCCACTCCCGAGTCATACGCCCGACGCAGGTATGACATGGCTGTGGGGTAGGCACGTTCGAGGTCCTTCAGCGCCTCGCCGGCAGTACCGCTGGTCTGGCCGTACATGGCGGCGAGAAGGGCGATCTTGGCCACCGGACGGTCAACCTTGAGGGCGGCGCCGACCGGGGCGTAGAGATCGTCGGCCTGCGTGGCCGCCGCGAAGCCCATGTCGCCCGAGACCGCGGCAAGGACCCGGGGCTCGATCTGTCCGAGGTCGGATCGCACGAAGACGTGTCCCGGATGGGCTGCGATGGCCGGTCGCAACGGCGTGGGCAGGTTGTGCAGGCCGTTCTGCGCGGTCATCCGGCCGGCGGCGCCGTCACACGCTGTCCAGGCGCCACGCAGGCGGTCGTCGGGGCCGATGTTGGTGTCGAGCCAGTGGTAGCCGTACGTCGTGGCGATCCGCTCGGCCTTGCGCCAGGTCAGCAGGGCCTCAACCAGGGGGTGGGTGTCGCGGAACGGTTCCAGCCGCCAGGCACGCGTGTCGGGGACCACGACCCCGACCGACGCCAGGAGGTCCCTGACCTGCAGCGGGTTCCGCAGATCGGTGGACTCGCGACCGGGCGCGTGGCACAGCACCCTGCCGTCGCGCTCCCGGCGGATCTCGAGCGCGCCGACGTCGTCGTCGGGTCGCGGGCCGGCCGAGTCCTGGATCAGCGCCTCCATGGTCGGGCGGTCCACCGGGAGGCCGGTCGCGGCCAGCTCGACACACAGCAGCGCGGCGGCCGACTCGGACTGACCGGTGCTGACCGCCCTGGGCGAGAGCTGGGCCAGCGTGGCCATCTGCCGCGTCGCGGTGTCCACGGCGGCGCGGGCCCACCCCAGGACGCGCCCCGGCGAGGTCTGCCAGGTTCCGGCGACGGCCTCGGGGCGCAGGTGCCCGTCAGAGCGGACCGGACTCTCCACGTCACCGCGATCGCCGGGGTCCTGCTCTGCGGCGAAGTCGAAGAGATCGCCACCGGCCGGGCGAGGCAGATCCGAGGTCCCGAGCCCGAAGACGGTGGCCCACGCCACTGCGGGGTCTGCGGCCCGACCACCGACCTGGACCCGATGTGCTTCGGCGATGTCCCAGCACCTGTCCAGGTGGGTGCCGTTGCTCACCAGCGGGTCTGCATCAACCTGGGCGGACCAGAACACCCAACGGGGGTGTCGGTCGTACTCCAGCCGCTCCACTCTCCGGACGATCTCCTGACGGCTCCCCGCCAGTTCCACGCCCTTGCCGGCGATCGCTGCCATCTCGCCCACGAAGCAGACGGCGACGAGGTCGCGGCGAAGCTGCTCCGTGGGCACGGGTCCATCAAAGCGCAGCGCAGACCGGATGAGGGTGGTCAGGGGTCGGGTGCGCCACCGGGAGTCCGGACAGCCACCGCCGGTATCACGCGCGAGCGATGACGCAGCAGGGCCAGGATCGCGAACAGCACGACCGAGCAGAACCCGAGGAACACGGCGGCGACGCCGACGACGGCAGGCCGGTCCAGGTCCGCGAGATCGACCCGTGGGCTGACGTAGAGCCGAACGTCGGCGCCGCCCGATGCCCTCTCGCACGAGATCAGGTACCGGCCCGCCGGAAGGCCCTTCGGCGACGAGGCGATGGCAATGAACGTTCCGCTGCCGTGCCTGAGGGTTCGACTGCCCGAAGCCGGGCGCAGCCGTATCTGCTCATCACGCCCGGTCGCCGCGCAGCGCAGGTCGTCCGGCCCGGTGGTGCCGTCCGCGGCATACAGCGTGATTCCGTTTCGGGGGACCGAGATGAACGAGTCGCGTTGGTAGGCACGGAGGTCCGGGCGGACGAAGTCCACGAAAGCCGAGATGCTCAGGCCTCCGAGAAGTGCTCCGGTCAGCAACAGGATGCTCGGCAGGATGAACCATGCGCGCGACGGACCGGCCTTGTCCGGGCTCCCCATGAACCCGACGATAGTCCGTCGCGCGCGTGGTCAGGCCGCCGACTTCAGGCGGACCTGACGCTTGATCCGGCTCAGCATGGCCACCATGCCCCTGAGCCGGAGCGGTGAGACCGCCTCTGCCAGTCCGAAGCGGTACGGCGCGTCGTCGGGCACCGCGAGAACCTCGCCGACGGTGAGCCCGTCCAGACCCTCGTGCAGAATCCCCGCGAACCCTCGAGTCGTGGGAGCCTCCGGAGGCGCCTGGAAGTGCAGGCGCACGATGGCCTGCTGGGAAGCGGCGGCATCCTCAGCACCCTCCACCTCGACGGCGAGGAACAGCGGGGACTGGCACTCCTCGACCCGCTCGAGCAGCTCCGCGTGCCCCGAGTAGCGCGCTGGCAGCTCTGGGAGGCCGTCGCTGAACTCGAGCAGGAGGGTGAGCCGGTCACGGGCCGACAGCTCCGCGAAATCGTGTGCGATCTCCTCCAGGGCGGCCGGCAGCGGAAGGGTCAGGTTGCCCGCGGTCACGTGGCACCGACCTCGATGGGCACCCTCACGGCGTTGCCCCACTCGGTCCATGAACCGTCGTAGTTGCGGACCTTGGTGAAGCCGAGCAGATGGGTCAGGACGAACCACGTGTGCGAGGAGCGCTCCCCGATGCGGCAGTAAGCCACCACGTCGTCGGAAGGTTTCAGCCCCTGCTCGGCCAGGTAGATCGCCTCGAGCTCGGCGCGGCTCCTGAAGGTGCCGTCCTCTGCGGCTGCCCGCGCCCAGGGCACCGACCTGGCGCCGGGGATGTGGCCACCGCGCATCGCACCCTCCTGCGGGTAGTCGGGCATGTGCAGGAGCTCGCCCGAGTACTCGCCGGGGGAGCGGACATCGACCATCGGCGCCCCGATGTGGGCCAGGACCTCGTCCTTGAAGGCACGGATCGGAGCGTCGTGGCGCTCGACAACGGGGTAGTCCACCGCCTTCGGGGCCGGCACCTCCCGGGTCAGCTCACGCCCTTCGGCAACCCACTTGGCCCGGCCTCCGTCGAGCAGGCGTACGTCCTCATGGCCGAACAGGGTGAAGACCCACAAGGCGTAGGCAGCCCACCAGTTGCTCTTGTCGCCGTAGACGACCACGGTGGTGTCCCGGCGGATGCCGCGCTCGCCGAGAACCTGGGCGAAGCGCGCGCCGTCAACGTAGTCACGGGTCACGTGGTCGTTGAGGTCGGTGTGCCAGTCGACCTTGACCGCTCCGGGGATGTGTCCGGTGTCGTAGAGCAGCACGTCCTCGTCGGACTCGAGGACCACCAGGTTCCCGATGCCGTCGGCTCCCTTCGCCAGCCGATCGGCGAGCCACGAGGTGGAGACCAGACGCTCAGGGTGGGCGTAGTCGGAGAACTTGCTGTTGTCATCGGTCTCGACGGACACGAGGAGCACCTCCAGTGGTCACGGTGGGGCCAGAGCGCTTGACGTACTTTGCGTTGTCAACGACACGGGTCGCGTCATGCATTCCGTTGCTGGGGTCTATGACAGGGGTGGCGCTGGCCAATGCGCCGGGCGGGCGAGCATCGGCGGCAGCCTCGTGTCCGCACCGCCCTTCGCCGCAGCCAGCTGGGACTGGGTGAGGAAGATGCTCCCGGTGAGGTCGGCGCCGCGGAGGTCTGCGTCCCGGAGGTCAGCCCCGGTCAGGTCTGCCACCCGCAGGTCGGCGCCTCTGAGGTCAGCTGCGATGAGTAAGGCTCCTCGCAGGCTGGCCCCGCGGAGGTCCGCATCCCGAAGGTCGGCCCCGATGAGGTCGGCGCCCCTGTGGTCCTGCTTCTCGCCCGGGACCTCGGCCCGTGCCAGCTCGCTCGCGGCACTGAGCAGGGCGTTGACGACCTCTCGGTGGGCTGCCACGTCGAGCTCCAGGAGGGAGTCGGG
>JANOHS010000129.1:0-4357 GCA_031406655.1 Micrococcales bacterium | reverse complement strand
GGTTGACCGCGGTCCAGGTGATCGTGGACACGGCGGTCAGGACGCCGAGGCGGGCGGTGAGGGTGTCGACCCCTGGGGTGGTGGCGGTGAGGCAGATCCTCACGTCGCCGTTGACGTCGGAGAAGCCGTTTCCGCCATTGGGGTGCTCGCCGGTGACGGTCCAGTCGATGCGGGCGTCACGGACCGGGCGTCCCAGGATGTCGGTGGCGGTTGCGGTGAGGCAGGTTTCCTGGCCCACCGGAGACGAGGTCTGCGACGGGGTGAGCCGGAGAGTCTGGATGGTGGCGATGTCGGCGAGCTGGCTGCCCCCGGCCCAGCTGTAGGCGTCGAAGACGCCCCATCCGTACTGCGTGAGCCCGAACGGTTGTGGGGCGCTGAGCCGGTGCGCTCCGGCATCCACGAGCAGCTGGGCGTACGACCATCCGGTGGTCCCGATGGGGGTGAAGGACGTTGTGGGGACTCCGGCGCCGTCGAGCTGGACCTGGCCCACCTGGTTGCTGGGCGTCACGAGGTTGATGTAGTGCGACCGGAACTGCTGCCCTGTCGGCGTCGCCACGACATACGACGTCTGGTATTGCTCGTGGGGGACCACCAGCATCATCGAGGGGTCGCCGGTGACACTGTCCCATCCAGTCCCGTGGGCGAAGTAGGCCAGCTCGACGGGGCTGGACGACTCGACGTTGGCTGGTCCCTCGATGACCTGCTCGTGGAACTGCCCCGAGCTCAGGGTGGCCACCAGGGCGCCGTTGACGCGCACCTCGGTCGCGTCGGATCCGGCAACCACGCGGATCCGGTCACCGTTGAGGCGTGTGGCCAGGGGAGCGGTGAAGAATGACCTGCCCCACTGCGAGGTCGGTGTGAGCTGTTCGACCAGGTGGTTGCACGCCCCCAGGTTCGTGGGGACGTTGCCGCAGTAGGCGCCGCTGAATGCCGCCACCGGACGGTCGGCGGTGATGCTGACCCCGGTGTAGTCGAGGTCGGCTGAGAGGTCACCGTCGCGTCCGCGGTAGACCAGCCAGACATCCCCCGCGTCGAGGGTCCGGCTGAGTGTCGTGCCGTCCAGGGCACGCATGGTCACCGTGGTGCCGTTGCGGGTGGCCAACACTCCGACCTCTCCGCCGGAGAAGCCGGTGTAGCCGACCGCGTAGTACTGCTGGCCAAGGACCTCCCGCGGTAGCCCGAGGAAGCCGTCGGTCACTTCCGGGCCCTGGTTCAGCCCGTAGACCGACACCGGAGCCAGCGCTGTGACGTGGATACCCCATGGCAGCACGGCTTGCGTCTGGGCCTGGGTGACCTTCGCTGGTAGTGACACCTTGGTGACCGATCCTGCGCCCACGGTGAAGGCCGCGCTGAACTGGAGCCCGGGGATGGTCACCACGCCGGTGGTGGCCACCTCGGAGGCGATGAGCAGCTGCGGCTCGGGGGGGACGCCCTCCTCGAGATTCGTCATCATGGCCAGCCAGAAGTCCGTGCCGTGGCTATCGCGCCGACCGTCCCCCGGTGGGTCTGGGTCCACGATGATGGCCTTCGATGACACGGCGGTTCCGCCATCCCCATCGCTGACCGTGACCTCGGCTGTGTAGGTGCCCGCGGAGGCGTAGGCGTGCTCGACCTTCTCACCCGACCCGGAGGCACCGTCGCCGAAGGTCCACGTGAACGTCAGGACGTCGCCGGCCCCGGGGTCCACGGCGAACGCCCGGAGGCTGACTGTCTCGCCAGGTGTCGCGGCAGAGGGCGCGAGCATGGACAACGCAGGAGCCACGTTGGTGACGCTGATCGTGGCCGTGTCGGTGGTCACGTTCGCGACGTCGGTGTCCTGGACGCTGAGGGTGGCCTGGTAGGTGCCCTCGTCGAGGTAGGTGTGTTGGGTGGTCCGGCCGACGCCCGTTGTCCCGTCGCCAAAGTCCCAGGTGAAGTTGATGGTGGAATCGGGCGGTGAGGAGCCCGGACCGCCGAGGGAGACGCTGGTCCCTTCGGCGACGCTTTGGTCCAGGCCCGCGTCGGCGACCGGCGCGGCAACCAGCACGGTGACCTGGGCGCTGTCTGTGCCCCCGTCGCCATCGGCTGCGGTGACCGTGATGGTGCGGCTGCCCGCTGAGGTGTAGGTGTGCTGGACGAACGAGCGGCCGGGTGTTGGCTTGGGCGGGAGGTTCACGAGCGGGCTCCCGTCGCCGAAGTCGACGGTGAAGGCGACCGTGTCCAGCAGTCCTGGGTCGGTTGCGGACACGATGTAGTCCCGTGAGACACCAGGGGGCACACGTTGCGGGAACTCCGTGGTCAACGTCGGCGCCACGTTCGTGACGACGATCTGCTGGGTCGTGCTCGACGGCTCGTTGAGGTTGTCCCGCACCGTCAGCCGAACCGGGTAGGTCCCTTCGTCGGCATACGTGTGATTGACCACGTTCCCCGCGTTCGGGAACACCTGACCGTCACCGAAATCCCAGTCCCAGTGCGAAACAGTGCCATCGGCGTCAGTGGACCCGCTCGAGTCGAACGTGAGGTTTCGCCCCTCGGTCAGCGGACTGTCCACGGTGAACCGGGCCACCGGCGGAATGTTCGCACCTAATGCCGCCTCAAGCCGAGCCGCGTCCGCAAGCACCTCGCTGGCGAAGTCGGCCACGGGCTCAACTTCGTTCTCGAGCTCGGTGGCGATCTGGCGCAACGCGTCCGGATAGGCAGTGTCGAGCGGGATCTGGTCGACTCCTACGGACGCGTGCGTGCGGATAGCGGCGATCTCCGTGTCGCTGTAGCCGAGCGCGTGGAACTGGTCAATCTCGTCCTGCGTGAAACCGCTCGCGACCACCCGCTGATACAGGGACGTAAGTTCTGCCACGTCGGCCGAGCTCAGTATGGTTCCGGCGAGCTCCGGGTCGTTGGCCGCGTCGGCTGCCCACGAGCGCAGTGCACCTGCCGTCTTGACAAGCTCGTGCGACAGGTCCATCGCGTAGGTGCCCGAGGCTCGCAGCTGCATGATCTGCGCAGGTATGTCGCCTGCCGCCTGCGCGCCTTGATACCGCTCGAACCCGTGCCGTGAAGCTTCGATGAGCGCCCGTTCAAGATCGACCGAACGAACAAGTCCATCGAGGGAAGCGGGCGTGAGCGGCCCAATGTCAAGGGGGTCCGGGAGGGCGACCTGGCCGTAGTTCGGATCCGGGGGGTCGGCGGCCATGTCCGCGTACATGATCTGCGCCCCGCACGACACATCCTTGTAAATGTCCAGGGCTTTGTTGATGTTGACGGTCAACGGGTCCTGGATAACGAGGGTCACCAGGGTCAGCGATGCGCTCACCGTCATGACGAATGAACGGGTCTGGAGGCTCAGCGTCGCAGTGGCCTTCACCTTGTATTCCTTGTTGATGCCCCGCATGCCGATCGCATGACCCGCCACCTTTTCCAGAACGCCGGTCAGCGCACACATCTTGTGCATGCGATCACGATTTGCCCTGGCGGAAGCCTTGTATGCCTGGACGATGGCTCCATCTGGATTCGGGTCGCAACCGGTGCACACAAGAACTGTGAACGGGATGCTCGTCTGCAGGGGCTCGTGGAGGGAGTTCTCGACCAGGAGCCGGAACGTGCCCGGCGTCAACGTCGCCCTCTTGACCAGGACGAATTGGGTTCCGATGCTCGCCGCGATCCTTGTCGAACGACCCATGGCGGGTGAGTCGCAGCCGAGGGAGCTCAGGTCTCCCGTCTCGGCAACTACGCAGATGCGCCCACCGGCGAGGTCGGACGTGAAGTACGCCCACAGGGATTGGTTGTCGAAGAACGTATCGTTGGGATCGCCATTGGCGTCCGCCGGAATGGGGTTGAACAGTGCCGCATGCGCGGGCTGGACGGGGACCAACGCCACCACAAGTCCTAACAGCGCACTGGCCAGGAACGCGACAGCCCGCGAGTAACCGCCAATGCCTCTCGGGCGGTTCTGCGTTCCTCGCTTGAGAACGTGCAAGCGATAGGGACGAACCTGGTTACTCGACCTTGGCACGGCTGACTCCCGTCATGAGCAGCTGCAAGCCACACTCGGTGGCCCCCCAAGGCCGGCATCCCCGATGACCGCGCCGAAGGGCTTGAACCTGGACCTTCCGGGGGATCACCCCGTCGCCCCCCGCGATCCGCGCTCCCAAATCCCTAACCCGGCAAGTTACCTCCGACCCGACGCCTGCGCCTCCGCCAAATGACGTAGACGCACTCGCCATACAGGGAAGTGGCCCGCTCCAGGGCTGGTCGGCCGACGCCAATACGGGCTGTTGAGCCCGGGCACAGTACCCTTGGCGACAGCGACCAGCAACGGATCGCTGGGCGAGGGAAAGAAAACTCTGTGGAGCTGAAGGACTACATCCGTATCATCCGGAAA
>JANOHS010000120.1:0-8272 GCA_031406655.1 Micrococcales bacterium | reverse complement strand
CATAACCGGTGAGGGCGCCCGAGGAGGCGACCACCCGGTGACAGGGCAGGACGACGCACAGCGGGTTCGCGCCCAGTGCGGCACC
The DNA here is from genome assembly GCA_031406655.1 of Micrococcales bacterium. Lineage (GTDB taxonomy): Bacteria > Actinomycetota > Actinomycetes > Actinomycetales > Dermatophilaceae > UBA4719. The sequence goes on along the minus strand of JANOHS010000120.1, from coordinate 8,187 downwards.
GACGGCCCGCGAGGCGGTGGGACGCTCGATCTCGGTGGCAAGCGCGCCGTATGTCGTCCGGTGGCCATAGGCGACCACGCCTGCCAGACGTCCCAGGACAAGGCGTTGGAAGGGCGTGGCCAGGACCAGGTCTGTGGGCAGGCCGAACTCCCTGCGCTCGCCGGCCAGGTAGGCAGCCAGCTCGCGACGGGCGTCGTCAAGGGCTCGTGGCTGACGCAGCACGCGGGGCGAGACGTGTCGGGCAAGGCGACTCAGCAAGGCGTCCTCGGCGCCGGTGTCGCTGACGAATGCCGACGCGAGCAGGACTCCGGCCTCATTGCCAGCCAACAGCATTCGTCCGATGACGGTGTCCTCGACGACGTAGGAGACATCTGAGACGGGAAGGACCGGCGGCCTCGTCGGCGGGCTGTAGGCCGACAGCCGCGCGGTCAGGGCTTGTTCGGACATGTCAGATCACCTTTCTCAGGGCGGCAAGGCCATCGCTGACCAGGCGCCGGCTCATGGTTGGCGTCGTGCCCATTGCTTTGGCGATGCTGGGATGGTCGAGGTCGGCCACGTACTTCAGGACCACGGCATGGCGCTGGCGCTCAGGCAGGGCCGCGACCTGGGACCACAGCCTCTCGTCGGGGCGATCCCTCTCCGGCCCCCTGACCACCCGGCCCGACACCTCGCCGATCGCGGCGATGTCCTGCGCCGGCACCGCGCGTCGACTCCGCGACCGATGGACGTCCATCGCGCAGCGGGAGGTGATGGTCAGCAACCAGCCCCGCAGGTTGGCGGTCGAGCGCAGTCGCGGATAGGCAGCCAGTGCCTGGGTCCAGGCCTGCTGGGAAACGTCGTCACCGTCGACCGGCCCCGCGAGGGCGTGGGCCAGGCGAGCCACGTCACGCCAGTGCGCGTCGACCAGATGTTGAAAGGGAGGCAGTGTCACAGGACTTCAACGTTCGGTGGTGTGGGGGTGTGAGCCCCGGGACGGGCTCAGGATGACCGTATCGATCTTGCGGGGCTCGCGGACCCGCGACGCGGTCGGGCTGATGACCGTGGGTGTCGCCGGGTGCGTTCTGGCCCATGGGTGCGACGATGGCACTGTGCACGAAGCAGCGATGCCCGCCGCAAAGCAGACCCCTCTGATCATTGCCCACCGAGGATCCAGCCAGGACCTGCCCGAGCACACGCTCAAGGCCTACCTGCGTGCCATCGCCGAGGGCGCCGACGCCCTCGAGTGCGATGTGCGGCTCACCGCGGACTCGCATCTGGTCTGCGCCCACGATCGCAACGTCAACCGGACCTCGAACGGAAGTGGACTGGTCTCCACCCTGGAGCTGGCCACTCTCGAGGGTCTGGACTTCGGCTCCTGGAAGCTGGCTCACGACGGCGAGTTCGAGATGCCCGACGTCGACCGTGAACGCGACCAGCTCCTGACCCTGCGCCGCCTGATCGACGTGGTGATGGGCTGTGGCCGCGAGGTCGGGCTGGCGATCGAGACCAAGCACCCCACGCGGTACGCCGGGCAGGTCGAGCGCCAGCTCGCCAAGGTCCTCACCGAGTTCGGGCTGAACGGGCCGCACGTGCCGGGGCGACCACAGGTGCGGGTGATGTCGTTCTCGCAGCTGGCGATCGCCCGGATGCGCCAGCTCTGTCCGCAGGTGCCACTGGTCTTTCTCATGGAGCACTCGGTGCCCCTGCGGTTCCGGGACGGGTCGCTGCCCAAGGGGGCCCGGATCGCAGGGTTCGACAAGGAGATAGTCCGGCGCTGGCCAAAGATGGTGAGCAGAGCCCACCATCGGGGCCACCAGGTGTACGTGTTCACCGTGGACCTCGAGGAGGACATCGACCTGTGCCTCGAGCTCGGGGTCGACGCGATCATCTCCAACCGCCCGGCCTTCGTTCGTGACCGATTGTGCGTCAGGGACTAGCCTGTTGGGTAGTGGGAGATGAGCAACCGGAGCGCGGAGGGGAAGATGTCAGCGCACACCCTGCAAGTGCCATGGGCGATGAGCTCCGCAGTGGATGCGCGTCGCGCCATGGTCGCCGAGCTGCGCGCTCTCGGGGTGAACCAGACCATCGTCGACGAGTCCGAGATCGTGATCTCCGAGCTGCTCGCCAACGCCGTTCGCCACGCCCGACCCCTCACGGACGGAACCATCCGCGTGAGCTGGTCGGTCACGGACGGCGTGGTGAACATCGAGGTCACCGATGGCGGCGGAGCAACCACACCGCGTCCGGCCCCGCGTTCGGTCTGGTCCGCCGGCGGTCGAGGCCTGCGGATCGTTGGCAGCCTCGCCCACGACTGGGGCGTCCGGGAGCACGGCAGGGGCAGCACGGTCTGGGCCTCGGTGGGCGGCCCGTCCAGCAGTCACAGTCTGTGAGCGCCCTGCCCGCGCACTAGGGTTGGCGACCATGGGCAAGGCATCGAGGCGACGCACGGCCGGCGGCGACACTCTCCGGAAGACCCGCACCCGCGATCCTTCGGCACGAGCCGCCGCGTTCGTGGCCAGACCCTTTGAGGGGCTGATCGGCGAAACCGACTGGGTGGCCATGCGCGAGGTTGTTCCCGCGGCCACCGCAACCGTGCGGTTCAAGGCTGGGGCGGTCGCCGATTCCGCCCCCCAGAGCGCAACAGTGGTAACGGTGCTGCCCCTTGCCTGGTCAGGTCTGCGACGCACTGACGGCACCGCCATGGTGGCGCTCCAGTCCGGCTCGACCAGCGGTGACGCGAGCCGCGACATCGCTTCGGTGCTCCTGGCCACCGCTGCTGCCGAACCCGGTATGCCGTTGCCGTCCACACCGCTGGCGACGGCGGCGACCCCCAGCCTCCTCGATGTCCTGGACCCGACGGCCCCCTTCGAGGTCACGGTGCACGAGGGGTTCGACTTCTGGGTGCCGGACACCAGCGAGCTTGATGACGAGGGCAGGGAGTCCCTCGAGCGCGCGAACGCCGCGGCGGTTCCGACGACCAAGCTGGAGTCTGCCCCGTCGGCCTACTGGTGCCGGGTCGGCGACCGAACCCACCTTCGCTGGGTACTGCCCCACGACGAGGATGCGGCCACCGACGCGCTCGCCCGGTTGCAGGCCGCGTCGGCCACGTCCCTGGGTGAGGGAACCCGCCTGCTGGGGGCCTTTCGGGCGTGCGGGCTGCTCGTCCCGGTCTGGGACCTCGACCCGAGCCTGGCTGCGCAGGACTACGAGAGCGCCGTGGCGCGGATGGCCGGCCGCCTCGACCAGGCACTGTCCCAACAGGGTGCCCTGAGCGCCGAGGAACGGCGGGCCCGATCGGGTCTGCTGAGTCGCCAGGTCACTCTTCGCTAAGACCGGTAGCCATGGATCCGACGACGGGCGCTGGCGTCGCGGCGGTCATCGCAGCCAAGGATGAGGCCGCCCGCATCGCGGCAACGATCTCTGCCGTACGCCAGGTCGACGGCGTCGATCTGGTGATCGTGGTCGATGACGGCAGCTCCGACGCGACCGGACGGCTGGCGCGTGAGGCCGGCGCCGTGGTGCTGGTCCATCGCCGCAACCGGGGCAAGGCCGCGGCCATGACCACCGGGGCGCGGGTGGCCGCCGATCGGGACATCAGCGACCCGGCAGGGAACCGACGTGCTCGTCAGCTGCTGTTCGTCGATGGCGATCTCGAGGAGAGCGCCGTCAACATGGGCGTCCTGGTTGCGCCGGTCGCGTCCGGCGAGGCTGACATGACCATCGCCATCCTGCCCCCGCAGCTGACCTCGGGCAGCGGGCACGGGTTCGTGGTCCGGCTGGCCCGCAACGGTATTGAGAGCCTTGCGGGGTGGAGGCCCACCCAGCCCCTGTCGGGCATGCGGTGCCTGTCCCGCGAGGCTTTCGAGGCTGGGTCGCCGCTGGCGCGCGGCTGGGGCGTCGAGGTCGGACTCACCATCGATATTCTGGGCGCCGGGCTGCGAGTGCTCGAGGTCCCGTGCGAGCTCCAGCACCGTGTCTCGGGCTCCGACTGGCGGGGCCAGGTCCACCGGGCCAGGCAGTACCGCGACGTCTGGCTCGCGCTCGCCGTCCGTCGGGTCCGCCTCAGCCGCGGGCGCCGCACAGCCATCGCCAGAGGCCGAGATTAGCCCGCCTGGGGAGTCCACGGACCCGTCGGGGCCCGCGTCCGTTCGGCCTGGGTCTGGACCCGAGAGGTCCTTGGGCCGACTGCGCGCTGTGGCTCTGGTCCTCTCGTTCGCCCTGCTCCTGCTGGTGGCCGCCGCTGGACCGTCGGCGGCCAAACCCGGTCTCGGCCCTCGTGGCTGGGCTCCGGGGGACCTGCCGGTCACCTTGTCCTCCGCCGTCGTGACGGCCACCCTGTGGACGGCCTACCTGGCTGGCGCCCTGGCTGTTGCCCTGGGACTGTGGCGAGGCCCGGGCAGCCATCCGCGTCGATCAGGGTCAGGCCGGTGGGCCCGCTACGGGCAGCGGCTCTGGCCCCTGGCGCTGGGGGCGCTTGCCCTGATGACCGCGCCCATCGGCTCGGCCGACCACACCAACTACGCGGCCTATGGGCGGATCGCGGCGCAGGGGGGCGACCCCTACCTCGTCGCGCCGATCACCTGGGCCGGGGGCATCGACCCTGTCACGAGCGCGGTCGAGCCGCCGTGGACCATGACGCCGAGCGTCTACGGCCCCTTCGGAACGGCGCTGCAGGCCCTGAGCTCCCTCGTCGGACAGGACAACCTGCGGCAGACCGTCTGGGTGTGGCAGCTGCTCATGGTGGGGGCCTGGTTGCTCGTGCGGTTCCTGTTGCGCCGCACCGCCCCTGATCACCTGGCCAGGGCACGGGTCGACCTGCTGTGGACGGCCAACCCGCTGGTGTTCGGCGTTGCGGTGCTGGGTGCTCACGTGGATCTGCTCGCCACGGCCCTTGCCCTGGCCGCGGTTGTCCTCGCCTCCCGCCGGCCCTGGATCGCCGGCCTGGTGCTCGGAGCTGCGGTCAGCACCAAGATCACCTACGGCATCGTGGGGCTGGCGGTCCTCTGGTCCTGGCGTTCCCTCCCCGCGAGGTCGATGGTTCGCAACCTGGCCGCGCTTGCGCTGTCGTCGCTGGCGGTGTTCGTGGCGTTGCACCTCTGGGCCGGCCCCCATGTCTTCGAGCAGCTGCTCAGGGGCGGCAAGGGGGTGTCGCTGGCAACCGCCTGGCGCCCGGTCGTGAACCTCCTGTCTGCCGCGATGCCGCTGGACTCCGCCCGCACGGTGGTATCCGTGGCCTCAGTGCTGGCGGTCTTCGTGCTCGCGTGGGTCATCTCAGGGCTTGCGCGCTCGCCGCGGACTCTCAGGACGCAGACCCTTCGGCCGACGATCCCGAGCTCGCAGGAGACCTCAGAGAGCCAGCAGACCCAGTCGGCCATGACAGCCACGTTCGTGCTGGCCACGGCATACGCACTGGGAGCCCCCTATGCACTGCCGTGGTACGACGCGCTCACCTGGGCCACCCTGCCTCTGCTTCCTGCCACGGCGCTAGACGGGATCCTGCTGGCGCGGCTGGTGGTGATGGCCATGGCCTATGTCCCCGGCCGGGTGGTCGCCATGAGCCCTGACGTCGAGTCGCTGACCCTGGGCTTCCGCAAGCTCGTGGGACCGCTGGCCGCCTGGCTCGTGTGGCTGGCTATCGCAGGTGTCGCGAGGCGCGGGTGGTCGCGGGTTCCGCCCGCATCTGGTCCTCGAGGGTCTTGAGCGCGATCGTGATCACCAGCGGGATGGCCAGGGCCGCTCCGACCGCGGGGATAGCCGTCCCTGAGTCGTTGAGGGCGAAACCGATCACCCACATGACCAGGATCGCGGTCAGTCCCGGTCGCAGCAGCCGGACCCGTTCGAAGGACGGGCGCAGTGGGCGCGCGGCCCGTGAAGCCGGCCGGGCCAGGACGTAGGCCAGCATTGCGAGGCCGACGGGAATGAGCAGCGACAGTGGGTTGGCCAGCAGCAGTGAGACGTTCTGGTCGAGCTTTCGGGTGATGATGCTCCAGGCGCCACCGTCGAACGTGGTCTGAACGAATCTGCCCAGGTGCGAACGGGACTCGGCCGGGCGCAGCCAGTCCAGAAGGCTCAGGACGACGACGAACGCGCCGGTCCCACCGCCGATGGCCAACCAGCGCCGCCAGGTCAGCTTGATCTGCAGAATGGTCAGGACCAGCAGGATCACGCCGGGTAGGAGCGCCGGTGGCCCGCCGAGGTCGCTGCCCCACGAGGGAGACGCGTCGATGATGACGGCGGCCAGACCAATGGCGCCCACCGCGGCGGCGGCCACGCGAGGCCGCTGGAGCGGGATCAGGTGGTTGCCCACTGCGGTACAGAGCAGCAGGGTGGCCGTGGCGAACAAGGCAAAGGTCACGTTGCCCATGCCGTAGAACCGGCCTCCGATGACCGGCTGCAGGCCCAGCAGCGAGGAGAGCTGCAGCCGCGACCCGGTCATCACGTCGGCCGCCAGGACCGCCATGGTCAGCACGCTCACCACGACCAGTGGTCCGAACAGGCTGCGGCGCCAGGGCCCCAGGAGCACCAACATCGAGAGGGCGGCGGCGAAGGCGGCAACCGAGGCGACCACGCTGACCAACGGCACCGAGAAGCGCCACCACGGTAGGAGATTCGCCAGAAACGTGGACACGGGCACCGTCGCGGCAACGGTCGCCACCCCGCGGGTGATCCCGAGCAGCGCCCTTCGCTGCTGCATCGAGCTGGACCCGTGCCGCGGCATACTGCCCCACCCGCGCCTCCAGAGCACGGCGGCCAACAGATACAGCGCGATCTGGAGCAGGGCCCATCCGTAGAAGAACGGCTCAACCAGCGCGTGGACCTCGTGCGAGGACTGGTCCTGGTCGAGCAGTGCTCCGAGTCGCTCGAGTGCCGAATGCTCGGAGTTGCCGTCCGAGGGCACGAACCGCAGTGGGGCCCCGCCCAGACTCGGTGGCCGGGGGATACCCAGATGCTCCAGGATCGTCGGAGTCAGATCCGCGAGCTGCACCAGTCCCTGTTGTCGGGTCGAGGCCGACTCCAGCGTCCCGGCCCCGAACCGGGGGCCGGAGACGGCGACCAGGCGCAGGCGTTCGGTGACTCCCGCGTCGGCGAGGCTGGCCAGCAGGACGTCGGCCCCCGAGGGTGCGGCCCGGAGCACGGCGGCGACCCTGGCGTCGACCGCCGCAACCTGCTCGGCACGAGTGGTCGTGGGGCGCAGCCCATCCTGGGGGTCCACGTCGGCGGGGTCGCGGACCGGACCCACGTCGATCAGCGTCGCGGGGCAGGACGCCAGCGCCGCGGCCAGGGTTGCCTCGTCGTAGGGCTGGTAGCGCTCCACGATGCCGTCGGCTCCGGCGGCGCCCAGCGCCGCTCCTGGACCGACCGCCTGGATGCAGCCGCCGCGGCCGGCCACCTGTTCGCCGAGCAGGCCCAGGGAGGCTTCGAAGCCGCTGGCCGCCGCGGCTGCGAGGTACTCCTTCCAGTGCGGCACCAGGCCAGGAGTCATTCGATCCGGAAGGGTCTGGCACGCGGGCTTGCCCAGACCGGGCCGGTCGCCGTCCCCGGCATCGACGTCACCGGCCTGTTCCCCTGCGGAGAGGGTCAGCCAGCCGTCCACGGGGCACGTGTTGGCGTGGACCGAGCGGACCGTCATGGTTGCCGTCGCGCCGTCCCTGAGCAAGGACCACAGGGCTGGCGTTGCCCCGGCCGAGACGTCGCTCCACGACACCCCACCTGTCCCGATGACCACGATGGATCCGGTGAGGCCCTTGCTCGCGGCAGGGGCGGAAGCGCGATCCGGGGAACCGGAGACCAGGGCGCCGATCACGACGCCGGCCATCAGCACGGCCGCCGTGGCAGTGGCGAGGAGCTGGCGGCGGGTCACGGGCAACAGGCTAACGGGGCGGTTCAGGACAGGATGGAGATATTGGCGACCTGCAGCAGGGACGCCGTGGCGAGCAGGAGGCAGAGCCCGCCGCCGACGCGGCGGATGGTGGCCAGCCGGATGCGCTTGAGCAGCGTCCGCCCCAGAACCGCGCCCAGCGCCGACACCGAGGCAAGCGCGAGGAAGGCCCCGACCCCGACCGACACCGGGTCCTGGTACTTCACGACCAGCCCGGCGGTCAGCAGCTGCGAGAGGTCACCCCACTCGGCCACGAAGAGCACCAGGAAGCTGGTCCCCACCACCTGCCACCCGTGAATACCCGCCTTAGCCTTGGCCTCGAACTCGTG
>JANOHS010000105.1:0-3880 GCA_031406655.1 Micrococcales bacterium | reverse complement strand
CCGTACGAGCAGGGGCCCGAAGCGTCCAGGGCAGGGGCGACGGCAATGCTCGACATCAGTGACGGGCTGGGCCGGGACGCCGGCCGCCTTGCCCGGGCGAGCGGGGTCGCGATCGAGCTCGACCATCGCCAGCTCGAGGATGACGTGGCGCAGCTGCGCCAGGTGGTCAGCGAGCAGGACGCGTGGCGAAGCGTCGTCGAGGGCGGGGAGGAGCACTCCCTGCTGGCCTGCTTCCCCCCGGGGGCCGCGCTGCCCGAAGGCTGGCGAAGGATCGGGGACGTGGCGCTCGGCTCCGGCGTGTCACTGCGTGGCGAGCCGGTGGTCGGTGGCGGCTGGGACCACTTCGGAGGCTGAACCGTGGCCCGGACACGACGAAGCCGACCTCCGCAAGGAGATCGGCTTCGGTACAGGCGGCAGGGGGTGCGCTCAGCGCTTGACCTTGCCGGCCTTGAGGCACGAGGTGCAGACATTGAGCCGCTTCGGTGTCACACCGGCAACGCCGACCAGAGCCTTGATACGCTGGATGTTGGGGTTCCAGCGGCGCTTGGTGCGGCGGTGCGAGTGCGAGATGTTGTGACCGAAGCTCGGCCCCTTGCCGCAGACGTCGCAGTTGGCAGCCACGGGTTTCTCCTGAGTATCGATGGGGTTGCTGAGTGTTCGCGCAAGACGGCGCGCACCGAACAACGGCACGCACCAGCCAAGGGGAACCGGGTAAGCCTAGCCGAGTCAGGGGGCTGGGCCAAAATGGGCGCGGCGGCGACGGGCAACTACCCCTCGAACACACCCTGCGAGCGTTAGCCTCACGGCAGACTGGCCCCAACAACTAACAAGGCGGTGGTGCGTGTGGGCGGCGGCGGAAGCCGGCTCGAGCGCCTGGATTCTGGCGCGGCCCGACGTTGGGCGGTGGCCACCCGGGCCGCCTTCGCATCCCACCGTGCCGAGATCGACGACCTCAACGTCTTTCCCGTGCCCGACCGCGACACCGGTACGAACCTCTTCATGACGCTGGACTCCGCGCTCGAAGCCGCACGAAAGGCCTCGCCAGGGTCGGATCCTGGCGCTGAACCAACCCTGGCGGGCGATGTGGCGGCCCTGGCCCGTGCCTGTCTTCTGGCCGCTCGCGGGAACTCTGGCGTCATCCTGAGCCAGCTGGTGCGTGGCCTGAGCGAGGTCATCGGCGAGGCGGCAGCCGGCATCGGTGGCCATGGCGGCATCGACGGCCCGACGCTGGCACTGGCCGTGCGCCGTGCCAGCGATCGTGCCTATGCCGGCGTAACCCGACCGGTCGAGGGGACGATCCTCTCGGTGGCCGCCGCCGCAGCCAACGCAGCCGAGCGAGCCGTGGCCGCGGGCTCCGACCTGTATGCCGTGGCCCACGCCTCGCTGGCCGCGGCCAGGGTGGCGCTGGCCGGCACCACCGCTCAGCTGCCGAGCCTGGCCCGCGCGGGCGTGGTCGATGCGGGCGGCATGGGCTACGTGCTCGTGCTCGAGGCGCTCGAGCGGGTTATCGGCGGTGAGCTGGCGGCCGACCCGCGACCTTCTCGGGTGGCGCGGCTGCATCCGGCAGCGCTCCGGGCTGGGGCCCAAACGGATCCTGACCGGGGCGACCGCGACCAGCCCGAGGCGGCCGGGCCGGCATACGAGGTCATGTATCTGCTTTCGGACAGCACCGAAGAGGCGGTCTCCCGGCTCCGGGCCCGGCTGGATGCGCTGGGTGACTCGGTCCTGGTCGTCGGGGTTGAGGACCTGTGGAACGTGCACGTGCATGTCGACGACGTCGGCGCAGCCATCGAGGCCGGCATAGGGGCGGGGCGGCTGCACCGCATCGTGGTCACGCATTTCGGGGACCAGGAACGTGCGAGAACGATGGCCTCGGTGCGAGGAACGGTCGCGGTTGTCGCCTGTGCCGCCGGGGCGGGCCTGGCCGAGCTGTTCGGTGCAGCCGGTGCCAAGGTGGTGTTCCACGGGTCTGCCCAGCGCGCCTCTGCGGGCCAGCTGCTGGAGGCCATCCGCGCCGCAGGCTCCCGATATGTGCTCGTCCTTCCCAACGACCCCGACACCCAGCTCGCGGCGGAGGCGGCTGCGGCGGCGGCTGGTGAGTGGGGCCTCGAGGCCCATGTCGTGCCCACGTGGTCGGCGGTCCAGGGCATCGCGGCACTCGCGGTGTTCGAACCCAGCGCCGGCGTCCATGACAACGTGGAAGCCATGAGTGGTGCCGCGTCGGCGACTCGGGACGGGGCGGTCACGGTGGCCGGCAAGGACGCGCAGACCGACGCCGGGGCGTGCCGCGCGGGCGACGTCCTGGGCACGGTCGGGGGTGATGTCGTCGTCATCGGCACGGACCTGGGCGCCGTCGGCGCCGATGTGGCTGCCCGGCTCCTCGCCACCGGTGGAGAGCTGCTGACCATCATCAACGGGGCAGACGGCGGACCTGAGCTCGCCGCCGCCGTCGCCGCAGCGGCACACGAGGGTCATCCCGGCCTCGAGGTCAGCATCGTCGAGGGCGGGCAACCGACGTATCCGATGTTGCTCGGGGTGGAGTGACGTGGCGGACCTTTCGACCCCGCTCAAAGCCATCCTGGGACCCACCGCAAACAAGCTGAAGACCTCCCGCGGGCTCGAGAACGTGGGGGACTTCCTGGCCTTCCTGCCGCGGCGCTATATCGATCCGGCGACCACGACCAACCTCAGCCAGCTCCAGGAGAACGAGTACACCGTCGTCGTCGCCACCGTGACGAAGGCCACCACGCATCCGATGCGTCAGCGCAGGGGGACCATGCTGAACGTGGTCGTGGCCGACCAGGGCGGCAACCAGATGACGTTGACCTTCTTCAAGCCCTATGGGCACGTCGACCGGCTGAAGCCCGGACGGACGGGAATTTTCGCCGGCAAGATCGAGCGATTCAGGACCACCTGGCAGCTCGCCCACCCGAACTACGAGCTGTTCGACGAGGAGGACACCGACAACGCTCTCGAGACCTATGCCGGCGGACTGCTCCCGGTCTACCTCGAGGTACCCAAGCTCGACTCCTGGAACATCACCAAGGCGGCACGCCTGGTCTTTCACCAGCTCGACGACGTCCCCGAGCCGGTGCCCGAGCACCTGCGTTCCCTGCGCCACCTGGTGAGCCTGCTCGATGCCTACCGGTTCCTGCACCTGCCACGGACAAGGGCCGACGTCAAACGCGGCCTCGACCGACTTCGCTACGACGAGGCCTTCACCATGGAGGCCATTCTCGCCCAGCGCCAGATCGAGAACCAGGCCCTGCGCACGCACCCGCGCCTGCCGCGTCCGGGCGGGCTGCTTGATGCCTTCGACGGCCGTATGCCGTTCGAGCTGACCGCTGGACAGAAGGAGGTGGCTGCCGAGATCGCCCGCGACCTGGGCCGCGAGCACCCCATGCACCGGTTGTTGCAGGGCGAGGTCGGGTCAGGCAAGACCGTCGTGGCACTGCGCGCGATGCTGTCGGTGATCGACTCCGGTGGGCAGGCGGCGTTGCTGGCACCAACCGAAGTCCTTGCCGCACAACACTTCCGCTCGATCACGTCGATGCTGGGCGACCTGGCCGAGCGCGGCCTGCTCGGCGGCAGCGAGGTCGGCACCCGGGTGACGCTGCTGACCGGCAGCCAGCCGGCCGGCATACGACGCAAGGCTTTGCTGGATGCGGCATCGGGGGACGCGGGCATCGTCGTCGGCACGCACGCCCTCATCCAGGAGCACGTCCAGTTCTTCGATCTCGGGCTGGTGGTCGTCGACGAGCAGCACCGCTTCGGCGTCGAGCAGCGAGATGCGTTGCGCGGCAAGGGAAAGCAGCCCCCGCACACCCTGGTGATGACCGCGACGCCGATCCCGCGGACGGTCGCGATGACCGTCTTCGGC
>JANOHS010000064.1:0-1844 GCA_031406655.1 Micrococcales bacterium | reverse complement strand
CTGGCCAACAACGAGGTGCAGGCCCTCATCTCGGGCTTCGGCACCGGCATCGGCGAGGACTTCGACCTGGCCAAGGCGCGCTACCACAAGATCGTGCTGATGGCCGACGCCGACGTGGACGGCCTGCACATCCGGACGCTGTTGCTGACCTTGTTGTTCCGCTTCATGCGTCCGCTGATCGAGGCCGGCTACGTCTACCTGGCGCAGCCGCCGCTCTTCCGCCTCAAGTGGAGCAACCACCCGCACCAGTACGCCTACTCCGACCGCGAACGCGACGCGCTGGTCCAGGCCGGGCTGGCGCAGGGATGGCGGCTGCCCAAGGATGCCGGCATCCAGCGCTACAAGGGTCTGGGTGAGATGGACTACCAGGAGCTGTGGGAGACCACCATGGACCCCGACCACCGCGTCCTGCTCCAGGTCACTCTGGACGACGCCGCAGCCGCAGACGAGATCTTCGCGATCCTGATGGGCGAGGACGTCGAGAGCCGGCGTAGCTTCATCCAGCGCAACGCCCGCGACGTGAGGTTCCTTGATATCTGACGAGCGGATCAGCCTTTGCTCATTTCAAACCGCTTTCGGAGCCGAAAATCGGCTCTTAGACCGGCCTGAACTGAGCAAACAGGCCTGAACTGAGCAAACGCCCGCGACGACCCGCCATACAGACTGAAGGAAAACAGCGTGACTGAGCAGCCGCCGATCATTGAGACCGATCGCATCGAACCGGTCGACATCAACCTGGAGATGCAGCGCAGCTACATCGACTACGCGATGACGGTCATCGTCAGCCGTGCGCTGCCGGACGTGCGCGACGGCATGAAGCCGGTGCACCGCCGCGTCGTCTACGCGATGTATGACGGGGGCTACCGTCCCGACCGCGGCTACAACAAGTGCTCGCGCGTGGTCGGCGAGGTCATGGGTCAGTACCACCCGCACGGCGACGCCTCCATCTATGACGCGTTGGTCCGGCTGGTGCAGGACTGGTCGCTGCGTTACCCGCTGGTCGACGGGCAGGGCAACTTCGGCTCTCCCGGTGACGACCCCGCCGCAGCGCCGCGATACACCGAGTGCCGGATGGCGTCACTGGCCATGGAGATGGTCCGCGACATCGACCAGGACACGGTCGACTTCAAGGACAACTACGACGGCAAGACCCAGGAGCCGACGGTGCTGCCGGCCCGGTTCCCGAACCTCCTGGTCAACGGCTCCGCTGGCATTGCCGTCGGCATGGCCACCCAGATCCCGCCCCACAACCTGCGCGAGGTTGCCGCCGGGGTGCAGTGGTTCCTGCAGAACCCCGAGGCGAACCGCGAGGAGCTGCTCGCCTATGTGATGACCCAGATCCAGGGCCCGGACTTCCCCACCGGCGCTCTGATCCTGGGCCGCAGGGGCATCGAGGACGCCTACCGGACAGGCCGCGGCTCGATCATCATGCGCGCGGTGGTCGGGGTCGAGGAGATCCAGAACCGCATCTGTCTGGTGGTGACCGAGCTGCCCTACCAGGTCAACCCCGACAGCCTGGCGCAGAAGATCGCCGAGCTGGTCAAGGACGGTCGCCTGGCCGGCATCGCGGATATCAGCGACGATACCTCGGGGCGCACCGGCCAGCGACTGGTGATCGTGCTCAAACGTGACGCCGTTGCCAAGGTCGTGCTCAACAACCTCTACAAGCACACCCAGCTGCAGACCACTTTCGGGGCCAACATGCTGGCGCTGGTCGACGGCGTGCCGCGCACCCTGCCGTTGAGCGCGTTCATCCGGCACTGGGTCGAGCATCAGATGGACGTCATCGAGCGCCGGACGAAGTTCCGTCTGCGCAAGGCCGAGGAGGAGGCCCACATCCTGCG
>JANOHS010000030.1:0-7611 GCA_031406655.1 Micrococcales bacterium | reverse complement strand
GACGAAGGCGTCGACGAGCCGACGATCGTCGTGCTCCAGGCGGGCAACGTGCACTCCGGAGCGTTCGACCCGTTCGCCGATGCGATCACCGCGGCTCACGCGCATGGCGCCTGGGTGCATGTCGATGGGGCGTTCGGACTGTGGGCGGCGGCCTCGCCGTCATACCGCCCGTTGGTGATGGGCTGCGAAGGAGCGGACTCCTGGGCGACGGATGCGCACAAGACGTTGAACGTGCCCTACGACACCGGCCTTGCGATCGTTCGCGACGCAGCCGCCATGCGCGCGGCGATGGGCATGCACGGCGCATACCTGATCCTTGACGAGCAGGGCGAGCCGTTCGACAAGGTGCCCGAGATCTCTCGGCGCGGGCGTGCGTTTCCGGTGTGGGCGGTACTGCGGTCACTGGGGCGGTCCGGCGTGGCCGAGCTCGTGGAGCGGCTCTGCCGGCACGCCTCCTCCTTCGCCGCAGGCCTGGACGACATCGAGGGCGTCACCGTCGTCAACGACGTCGACTTCACGCAGGTGTGCGCAACCTTCGGCACGGACGAGCGGACCCAGGAGGTCGTCCGCCGGCTGCTCGCGGACGGGACGGCCTGGATGACGGGCTCGACGTGGCACGAGCAGAGCGTGCTCCGGATCTCGGTCAGCAACTGGTCGACGACCGAGAGCGATGTCGAGCGCAGCCTGGACGCCGTTCGAAAAGCAGTCATCGGGCTCTGACCCGGCGGTCAGCGCAGCGGCAGGACGTAGACGTGCTCGCGGTCGAGCATGCGGCCGTTGGGGTGGAACCCGGAGCGCTCGTAGAACGACATCGGGGACCCCTCTCCGGGGACCACACTCGTCACGAGCTCGACCGAACCCGGGCGCCCACGCACGTAGTCCACGACGAGGCCCAGAGCTGCCGTCCCGTACCCGCGGCGTTGGTGGTCGGCGTCGATGAGCAGCCGCCACAGATAGTAGGGCCACTCGAACTCCGGATGACCGGACGGGACGCCGTCGGTGATCATGACGAACCCGACAGGGGTCTGGTCGGCATAGATCGCCCGGAACCATGGGCAGGCGTCGGGCTTGGTGGCGGCTTCGGCCAGTGAATCTGCGACGCCGTCAACGAACTCCGACTGCTCGGGTCTGACCGCGAGCCGGAGTATGTCGGCCCGGTTGAGGTCCGAGATCTCGCGCAGTGTCACGGCGGCCGGGTGCGTCAAGGCAGCGCCACCTGAGGAGTCGCGCCGCACGAGTGTCGTTCCGCGTTCGCCATGCGCCCATTCTCCAACGACGCCGCCCGGCCCGCGCTGCTGGGCGATGCAGGTTCTAGTGCGATCGTCTGATGGCGCCTCAGACCCAAGCGCTGTCACGGTTGACGCACGCCAGCAAAGCGCAACCCGAGGAGGATCACCATGGCTGCTCCACGAAGCGAGATCTCGAAGCCGACCCCGGTGACCAAGGTCGCCACCACCTTCCTTCGTGACTCCCCGACCCAGCCGCTGACCTGCCACGACCGGTGCGACGCTTCAGCACTTGAGTGCGACGAGAGCGGTCATGGCTACCTGGGGTCCTGCGGCGCACAGGCCCGGGTGCGGGTCACCTTGCGGACCGGCTCGCAGATTGTTTTCTGTGGGCACCACTACTCCCAGCATGGCCCCAGGATCACCCAGGTTGCCGTGGTCTATGACGAACACGACCCGTTCGAGGTCAGGTGCTCAGTCGCGCTGGACACCCGGCGGACCCCGTTGGTCTCGGCGAGCTGACCTTCCCTCGACTTCTGCGGGTCAGGTCGCAGCTGGCCTGGAGTGCTCGCCCGGGCGCTCCATGAAGGTGTCGTCGGGCTTGGCAAAGCCGAACCGCCGGTACAGCTCGTGGGCATCGGCCGTGTGAAGCATCCACCGGAAGCCCTGTCCTGGCCCCTGCTCGATCATCACGTCGACCAGTCGGCGCCCGAGACCTCGACCCCTGTGCGCGGGAAGGATGTAGAGGTCGGCGAGATAGGCAAGAGCACAGCCATCCGACAGTGCGCGGGCGAAACCGACCATCGCGCCCTGGTCTGTGTAGCAGCCCACGACGCGCCACGACGACAGGACCTGCTTCTCGACGTCTTCGCGGCCACGCCACCGACCCCAGTACGCCGAGGAACCTAGGAACTGCCAGAGCGCCTCGAGGTCAACACGGGTCGGGTCATCGTCGAACACGTAACCATCTGTCTCGCCCACGGATGAATGGTGACAGGCTGATAGCGATGTCGGGTGATCTGGTCGGAGTCGTGCTTGCCGCAGGCGAGGGCAGGCGCCTGCGTCCGCTGACGGAGCTGCGTCCAAAGGCCCTGTGCCCCGTCAACAACGTTCCGCTGCTGGACCTTGCGATTGCCCGCATGCGGCCGCACGTCGCGGAGATCGCGGTCAACGCCCACCACCTCGCGCAGCAGGTCCAGACCCACCTTGACGGGACAGACGTCATGGTCTCGGTCGAGACCCCCCGAGCCCTTGGCACGGCGGGGGCGCTCGGTGCGCTTGGCCAGTGGACGGCGGGGCGGGACGTGTTGATCCACAACGCCGATGCGTGGCTGACCGACCCGCTCGACCAGCTGATCCACGGCTGGGACGGGGTTCGCCCGCGGCTCCTGGTGGGGCCGGTCGGAGATTGCCGGGCTGACTTCGGCGATCGACGTTTCGTGGGCGCGAGCCTTCTACCCGGAGCAGTCGCGGCATCTCTGCCGGCCCGGCCGCTGGGACTGTACGAGGCGGTCTGGAGGAATGCGTGGGAGCGGGGCCGGCTGGAGCTGGTCGACGTCACCGGCCCGGCGATCGACTGCGGAACGGTTGCCGAGTACCTGCGTGCCAACCTGACCGCGAGCGGGGGCGAGAGCGTGGTCGGGGCAGGGTGCGTCGTGAAGGGCGAGGTGCGACGCAGCGTCATCTGGGACGGCTGCACCGTGGGTCCGGGCGAGTGGCTGACCGACGCGGTCCGGGCCACGGACAGCCTCACCGTTCTCGCCTGACATCTCCTGGGGCACGGGTTTTCAACCCAGGTCAGGCTCACCTCCTCTCGGTATGATCCAGCAAAGACCTGGTTCCCTCCGAGAGGCACTGGAGATGGCCGACAGCTTTGCCTCACCGACGTGTTGAGCGCTCGTAGGGGAATGGCTCGCTGGGTGACCGCCGCAGCGGTCCTGGTGCTGGTGGCGGCGGCCGCGATCATCGCGGCTGCGATGAGCTCTGGCCCCGCACCTGGCGTCCGTTCGCAGCTCGTCACGGGCACACCCGAGGCCGGCGCGGCGACCCGGCTCGACACGACGGTCTACCTTCCGAGGGCGACGCCAGCGCCGGCGATCCTGCTGGCACATGGTTTTGGCGGGTCGAAGACGGATCTGGACTTCGAGGCACGCTCGCTCGCCGAGCGGGGCTACGTCGTGCTGGCATACACCGCAAGGGGATTCGGTCGATCCGGTGGGCTCATCCATCTGAACGCGCCGTCCTACGAAGTTGCCGACGCCAGCAAGCTGATCTCCTATCTCGCGACTTTGCCGCAGGTCCGCAAGGACGCCGCCGGTGATCCGCGCGTCGGGGTGGCCGGTTCCTCCTACGGTGGCGGGCTTGCGTTGTTGGTGAGCGCCTACGACCAGCGGGTTGACGCGGTCGCCGCTGACATCGCCTGGAACGACCTGTCGCAGGCACTTTTTCCCAACGCCGCAGGTGGCCAGCCCGGGGTGTTCAAGAAGCTGTGGGCGGGCCAGTTGTTCGCCTCAGCGGCAGGGCAGAAGGGCGGCGCCTGCGGGCGGTTCGCCCCGGACCTGTGTGCGGCCTACCAGCAGGCCGCCAGCACGGGTGAGCCCGACGCGTCGATCCTGTCGCTGCTGAAGGCCTCCAGCCCGGCCGGGGTGCTGGGCCGGATCACTGCTCCAACCCTGATCAGCCAGGGAGAGCAGGACTCGCTTTTTCCTCTGGGGCAGGCGGATGCGAACGCCAGGGGTATCGCCGCGAACGGCACGCCGGTGAAGGTGATCTGGCGCTCGGGCGGACATGACGGCGATACCGACACCGAGGACCTCGTGCAGTATCTGGACGGCTGGTTCGCCCCGGTGCTGCTCGACCGGGGACAGGCAGACGCCTCCTTCGACATCACGGTTCCCGGTTCCGGTATCTCCGCGTCCTCCGGACGGACCGTTTCTCGGAGCATGCAGATCGATCGCGGCTATTCGAGCGGTCGAACCCAGCGTGTGGGTGTCAGCGGTCGAGCTCAGCTGATCTTCGCTCCCGCCGGCGGAAACCCGGCCGCGGTCACCTCCGTCCCCGGCCTGGGCGGCCTCCTCAACACGGCAGCCACACTCACCGGCTCCCGCAACCTGACCACGATCCCGAGCCAGGCCGCGACGTTCTCCTCCCAACCACTTGCGAGCAGCCTTCTCGTTGCTGGGTCCTCCACCGTCCAGCTGATGGTGACGGCGCATGGCGCAACGGACGCGACCCTCTTCGCGTCCGCGCATCACGTTGCCGCTGACGGGACCGACACGCTGCCCGCGGGCCTGGTGGCGCCGATCCGGCTTACCGGACTCACGCCCGGGGTCGCCCGGACCGTCACGGTCAGGCTGCCTGGCGTGGTGCGAAACCTGCCCGCCGGGGATCGGCTGGTCCTGGAGGTCACCACCACCGATCTGGCCTACCAGCTGCCGAGCTCGCCACGCAGCTACACGATCGCCCTGTCCGAACCGACCGTGGCCGTGGCCACGATCGACGGACGTATCCAGCGGGCCGGCCAGCCGTTGATCTGGCTGGGGACGGGTCTCGCGGCGATGGTGATCCTGATCCTGGGTGCGCTGCTCACGGGGGTCCGGCGCCGACGCAGGCAAGTGCGGAATGCAGAGGCCGAGCTGTCACAGGTGCCCGTCGCGATCGACGACCTGGTCAAGGAGTATGGCGACGGCTACCGCGCCGTCGACGACGTCAGCTTCCGGGTCGAACAAGGTCAGATCGTCGGGCTGCTGGGTCCCAACGGTGCTGGCAAGACCACCACCTTGCGGGTGCTGATGGGCCTGATCCGGCCGACGTCGGGCACGGTGCGCGTGTTCGGTGAGCTGGTCGAGGCCGGCGCCCCGGTGCTGTCGCGGATCGGGGCCTTCATCGAGGGACCGGGTCTGCTGCCGCACCTGTCCGGGCGGGACAACCTGCGACTGTTCTGGGCCGCGACCGGTCGCCGGCCACAGGACGCCGAGCTGGACACGGCGCTGGAGATCGCCGGCCTCGGCGAGTCGGTCGACCGCCGGGTCAAGACGTTCAGCCATGGCATGCGGCAGCGGCTCGCGATCGCCCAGGCGATGCTGGGGCTTCCCGAGGTGCTGGTGCTCGATGAGCCCACCAATGGCCTGGACCCGTTGCAGATCGCCGAGATGCGTGAGGTGCTCCGTCGGTATGCCGCCACCGGCCGCACCGTCGTGATCTCGAGCCACCTGCTCGCCGAGGTCGAGCAGACGTGCAGCCACATCGTGGTCATGCACAAGGGCAGGCTGGTCGCTGTGGGGCCGGTGGCCGAGATCGCCGGCGCGGGCAGGATGCAGCTGGCGGTGTCCAATCCCGAACAGGCCGTGGCGATTCTGGCGGCCGCGGGCGTCGACTCGCAGCCGGTCCCGGCCAGTCGCTCCCTGGAGGACATCTTCATCGAGCTGGTTGGAGTCGACGAGTGAGCAAACTGATGGACGATGGCCCAAGCCCGGAGAAGCGCCCCGCACCCACCCGGCGCGGGGTCCACGATAAGCTGAACCAGCTGGCTGCGGTGCACGACAACGGATTCCGGCCCGAGCGGACCCTGCGGATTCGGGTGGAGCTCGTCCGGCAGCTTCGCCGACGACGCACCCAGCTGGCCGCGCTTGTCCTGTTGGCGCTGCCAGTGATCATCGCGCTGGCTTTTCAGATCAGCGCTGACGACGGCTCGTCGGGCGCCGGTGGGCAGGCCTCCCCCGGTGGCTCGCGCTCACCCGCGCTGGTCACCCTGGCAACGATTGGAGCGACCAACTTCGCGCTCTTCACCGAGTTCGCCTCCGTCGGGTTCCTGCTCGTGGTCATCGTCGCCCTGTTCTGCGGCGACACCGTAGCCAGCGAGGCGAGCTGGTCGTCCCTGCGCTACCTGCTGGCGATCCCGGTACCACGTGCGCGGCTCCTGCGGCAGAAGCTGATCGTGGCTCTCAGCCTCAGCTTTGGCGCGAACCTCCTGCTCCCTGCCTGGGCCTTTCTCGTCGGGGGCGTGTTCTTCGGCTGGGCACCGGGGCAGTCACCGCTGGGTGGGACATTCACCGCGGGAGCCGCGCTGCAGAAGATGCTCATCGTCGTCTGCTACGTCAGCCTCCAGTCGCTGTTTGTGGC
The DNA here is from genome assembly GCA_031406655.1 of Micrococcales bacterium. Classification (GTDB taxonomy): domain Bacteria; phylum Actinomycetota; class Actinomycetes; order Actinomycetales; family Dermatophilaceae; genus UBA4719. The sequence goes on along the minus strand of JANOHS010000030.1, from coordinate 1,264 downwards.
AGCGCTCGCCTTTCTGCTCAGCGTTCTCACCGACGCACCGCTGGGCGCGGTGGGCGGCGCCACGCTGCTCGTCGTCGTGTCCAACATTCTCGACTCGATCTCCGACCTCGACCCATACCGGCAGTTCCTGCCAACCCGCTTCCAGTACTCCTGGTTGGACGCGCTCGGACAGGACGTCATGTGGGACGACATGATGCGCGGCACCGGACTGGTCCTGGTGTATGCCGCGGCGTTCTTCGCACTCGCCTGGTGGCGTTTCCAGAGGAAGGACATCGTCAGCTGATCGAGTTTCTGGAATAGTCACAGCTCCCGGCACCTCGTGACGGGCCTACGTTCGGGAAGGGCAACAGATGACCGCCGAGACCTCACAGACTGAGACGAGCCGGCCGGCCGCTTCGCAACCCATGGTGAACACGCTGTCCATCGTGTCGGTCGTTCTTGTCGCAATGGCCGGCGCGGGCATCTTCATCGGAGGCGGCGCGGTGACGCTCGTCTTCGCTGTGGGCGCAGGCCATGTCGCCTTGCAGCAGATCAAGGTGAGACATGAGCGCGGTGCCATCCTGGCGTACACCGCCCTCGGCATCTCCTACCTGTTCGCGACCTACGCCCTGGTCGCAAGTGTGTATTTCGGAATCCTGTACATCAACCAGTGAGCGCACCGAGCCCTGCGCCCGGGAGGAGGAGTCATGAACGTCACGGAGGTCCTTGGCGCGGCGAAGGACGCCATCACCGTCAAGCGGATCTACGCGGAGCCGTACGAGAAGGACGGTCTCACCGTCATCCCGGCGGCGGTGGTGAGGGGCGGCGCCGGTGGCGGCACCGGCCATGACGGCAATGGTCAGGATGGTGAGGGCGGCGGCTTTGGCATGATCGGTCGCCCGGCCGGCGCCTTCATCATCGAGAACGGCCAGGTCAGCTGGCGTCCCGCGATCGACCCGAACCGGATCGTCGAGATGGTCGGTCTGGCGGTCATCGCCTACCTGCTCAGCCGGCCGCGGATGGTCCGCGCCCGCGCCAAGTCCGGTGGCCGCCGCAAAGCTGGCTGATCGAAACCTGCAGCCGGTGTGTCGAGGGTGGCCGTGCGGTCGCCAACGAGCGCCGGTGGTTGACCACTGACACCGTGCGTCCCCGCCTAGGATGACTCCGACAGAGACTGACGACCAAGGGCCACGCGATGTGTTTCGGTGCACGCCTCCGACGAGTGCTGGTGAGCAACCCACTCGGCTGGTTGCTCGGGTCGTTGGTCGCGGTCGCCATCCTGCTC
>JANOHS010000007.1:0-3575 GCA_031406655.1 Micrococcales bacterium | reverse complement strand
CGGACGAACTGGGGAATCAGCGCCGTGTCTGACGGGTCGTGGACGACGACGACGCCCTTCTGCGACCGGTTGAAGGTCTTGACGAGATCATCGAAGTAGGGGATGACCTCACGCTTGTTCTGGAGGAACCGGATGGTGGTCCTGCCGGTGGGGGACGTCGAGCAGCCGCTCAGGGCGGAGGAGCCGGCAACCACGCCGGCCCCGGCCAGTCCGGCCATACCGAGGAACTGTCGCCGTGAAACCGGTTTTGACGGAATGTTACTCGTCGCCATCGTTCTCTCCTTCTCGATCCGAACCTTGTGGTGTGGGCGCCTCGGCGACAGGTGTTGTCCCGAGTGGGGTGTGCAGCCATGCGGTGGTGTCGGGTGGCAGTGTCGTGGGGGCCTTTAAGTCGTCGAGCGGGCTGCTGCTGAGGACCAGCTCGCCTGCCGGCAATGGGACGGACGAAGTGCCGAAGTTGGTCACCGATGTCCAACCGTTGGGTCGGGTGAAGTGGATGACGTCCTCGTTGCCTTCGCCCACCAACTGCAGCTGCTCATCGGTCTGGAGCCGATGCCTCAGCCGCAGCGCCCGGGTGTACAGCGCGAGAGTCGAGTCCGGGTCCGCCTGCCCCTGCGAGATGGCGTACCGGGTGAACCATCCTGGTTGCGGCAGATGGGCCGGGCCGGGTCCGAAGCCGAACGACGGTCCGTCGTTGGACCACGGGATTGGGACCCGGCAGCCGTCTCTGCCCTTGACGCTGCCGCTGGACCGAGCCCACGTCGGGTCCTGGAGCGCGTCGGGGGGTAGGTCGGTGACCTCGGGCAGTCCGAGCTCCTCACCTTGGTAGAGATACGTAGAGCCAGGAAGCGCGAGGACCAGGAGGGTCGCGGCACGAGCGCGACGAATTCCCTTGTCGGCATCTGGCGGCGGCGACTGGCCCCCTGAGAGCAACCACTCCTGCAGGTCTGTCTCGGGAGGTACGGAGTAGCGGGAGGCGTGACGGATGACGTCGTGGTTGGAGAGGACCCACGTCGATGAGGACCCGGAGGTGGCGGCGAGGCGAAGGTTGTCCTCAATCACCGAACGGAAGCCGCCCGCGCCCCACGGCGTGGTGAGCAGGTCGAAGTTGAACGACTGTCCTAGCCCGTCGGGAGCCGCAAACCGGACCCGACGATGCGCCGGAACCCACGCCTCGGCCACCGCCATACGGGGAGGGTTGTACTCGTTGAACACGGCGCGCCAGGAGCGGTAGATGTCGTGGACACCATCGCGATCCTGGTAGGGGTGTGCCCCGTCACCCAGCCGGCCCGCGGTCAGGTCTGCCTGGGTGGGAAGGGGCTCGCTGAGGTCCTTGACGAGCATGTGGGCGACGTCGACCCGGAAACCGTCTGCTCCTCGGTCGGCCCAGAAGCGCAGTGTGGTCAGGAAGTCGTCGCGGACCTCGGCGTTGGCCCAGTTGAGGTCGGGTTGCTCGGAAGCATGCAGGTGCAGGTACCACTGACCGTCGCCAACGGGTTCCCACGCCGGGCCCCCGAAGCCGGATGTCCAGTCCGTGGGTGGGCGTTCCCCGTGCGTTCCTTGACCGCGACGGAAGACATACCGGTCCCGGGCGCTCGACTCCGGGGCGGCCGCGAGAGCCTCCTGGAACCACACGTGTCGATTGGATGTGTGGTTCGGAACGATGTCGACGATCAGCCGGATCTGTGCCGATCGAAGTGCTGCCACGAGATCGTAGAACTGTGCGAGCGTCCCAATCCGGGGGTCGACCGCTCGGTGGTCGTCGACGTCGTACCCGCCGTCGGCAAGAGCGGAGGGGTAGAAGGGGCTCAGCCAGACGGCATCGACGCCCAGTGCGCGAAGGTACGGCACCCGCGAGGTGATCCCGGGGAGGTCGCCGATGCCGTCCCCGTTGGAGTCGGCGAAACTGCGAGGGTAGATCTGGTAGACGACCGCCTGCCGCCACCATGACGGGCCGCGCGGCCGGCCCGACCGGCCGGCGGGGCCGGCCAGGGGCTCATGCTCTTGCGCGTCGGGATCCCACGTCCGGTGACCGGTGAGCATCGTCGCAGCCTCCTAGCTGGCGTTGCTATGCTAAGTAAATCTAATGAGTAAATGTACGGTGTCGAGTAAGTTAGCGCAATACGGCAAAGGAGGCAAATGTGGCATCGACGATCTCGGCGTTCTCGAACCGCGACGTACGCCTGGCGAATGCGCGGTCGATCCTTTCGCACATGTGGACGGTCGAGGCTCTGACCGGGAGCGACCTCATGCTCGCAACTGGGCTGACCCGGGCGACGGTGCACGACGTCTGCCAGGAGCTCCTGGACCGCGGATGGATCGAGGAGCTGCCCAACCAGCGTGTTCACGGCGGCTACGTCAAGGGGCGCCCCGCGCGCCGGTACGCATTCTCTGCGCGGGCCGGAGTCGTCGTCGGAGTTGACGCCGGTGCCCACCGCGTCATCGCAACGGTGGCGGACCTTCGCGGGAAGGTCATCTCACAATGCACTCGAGACTGCTCAACTGATGCGGACGAGGCGACGGACGCGGCCGAGCGACTTCAGACTGTCACTCGCACCGTGCTGGAAGCCCTTGCAGCAGAAGAGATCTCACCGGAAATGGTCCTGGCTGTCGGGGTCGGGGTGCCGGCCCCGGTGGGAACCGATGAGCAACCTGTCACCAGAACCAAGCCCTTCTGGAACCGCATCAACCCCAACATCGGCGCGCACCTGTCGACGACCCAAGGGTGGACCGTTCTGGTCGACAACGATGCCAACCTCGCGGCACTGGCCGAGCGATGGGTTGGTCGTGGACAAGGAAAACGTCACTTCATCACAGTTCTTGCCGGTGAGCGCCTCGGAGCCGGCGTGGTCGATGAGGGCCGGGTGTTGCGTGGCAGCTCCGGTAGGGGCGGAGAGCTGAACTGGCTCGACTTCGTCGACGGCGTTGGCTCGGCCGATGGCATCGCCATGCTGAGCCTCACATGGGCCCTCGAGGGGTTGGACTCCGGCACGAGCCCGCAAAGCACGATTCTGCGAAACCTGCCTGCGAGTGAGATCACCCCGCAGCAGGTGTTCGCCGCCGCGCAGAACGGCGATCCACTCGCCAGTGCGGTCATTCGGCGACTCGGCCACCGATTCGCCCGGGTGTCCGCTGTCGTCGCCGAGGTGTTCGACACCGACCTCATCATCTTTGCCGGCGGTGTCGCCTCGGCGATTGAGCCGATCCTCGATCTGATTCGACAGGAGCTCCCCGACCTCGTGGACCCGCCCGCGCCTCAGGTTGTCGCCTCACTGCTCGGCCATGCCGTCGTCTCAACAGGGGCTATCCGACACGCGATCGACCACGTCCAAGGCCATGCACTTGAGATAGCGCTACCCAACCACCCAGGACACGAGGATCCTCAGGGAAGTCCTGAGAGAACCCAGCCCAGGTCGTCAGGCGGCAAGGCGTAGGGAAGATATTCGACCGTTCCGGACGGTGACTTCTCCGCGTTCAGATGCGGTAGAGCGGAAAGGCCACGACCCGCGTCGGGTCGAAGAACTCGCGGTGGCCAAGACCGTCGCAACTCGGGCAGGCGCCCACCGGCGAGTTGA
>JANOHS010000583.1:0-3874 GCA_031406655.1 Micrococcales bacterium | reverse complement strand
CTCGCCCTCGTAGACGCCCAGCGCCAGCGCGGGATTCCTCAGATCGGGGAAGAACGACGATGGGCCGGCCTGCTCATCGACGTACTCCGAGGGCAGGAAGAAGCCGAAGAACCCCAGCTGTTTCGGGCTGGCGGACGAGACCTTCACGGCACCCACGGACTTGTAGTTGGCGTCCTGAGGCAGGAACGGCGTCGCCTCCTGCAGGAGCACCTGGCCGGTGGCGTCGCGCACGGTGACGACCGGCGCATAGCCGTTGCCCAGCAGGAACACCGAAGCCCCGCCGAACGTCAGGGGCCCGTTGACCTTCAGGATCGCCCTGATCTCGGGTGCGTCCGGACCGGCCTGTGTCCGGGTGTATGCCGTGAAGTCACGTGGCGCGCCGCGTTGCGCCCCGCCTGCAAGCTCCTCGAAGGCGACGTCGAGCCGGTCGATGGCAACCGTGAACGGCGACAGTCCCTCGGTGTCGACCCAGGGACCGGGGTCAAAGGTGTCGTAGCCGGAGATGGTGTTCGAGAAGCTGTTGCCGGTGACCAGGATTCGGTCGCCGCGCCACCCGAGCAGGTGCCCGATGGCCACGGCCACGATGACGACGACCAGCGCGACATGGAAGACCAGGTTGCCGGTCTCTCGGAGGTAGCCGCTCTCGGCACTGAGTGACAGGCCCTCGGCCCGGACCCGGTAGCGCCTGCCCAGGACGTGCTTGCCCTGCAGGACCTCCCGGGCGATCTCGAGCACCTCCTCGGGCGTTGCCTCGACCGTTGCCCGGCCATGTTCGGGGAGCCTCTCGAGCCTGCCCGGCGCACGCGGCGGCTGGGCTCGCAGCGCCCTCCAGTGGATCCTCGAGCGTGGAACGACACAGCCCACCAGGGAGACGAACAGCAGCAGGTAGATGGCCGCGAACCACGGCGAGGAGTAGACGTCGAAGAAGCCGAGACGGTCTAGCCAGGGTCCGGTGCTCCGGTGGCTCGCCAGGTAGTCGGCAACTCTTCCGGCATCGATGTTGCGCTGAGGAAAGATCGAACCCGGAACCGCACCAATCGCAAGCAACAGCAACAGGAACAGCGCCGTCCGCATGCTCGTGAGCTGTCTCCACGCCCACCGCATCATGCCGAGGACGCCGAGCACCGGCTGGGTCACGTCGCTCTCGTCGGGACGCGTGTCCATGCGACTCCCGGTCATTGCGGCACCCCCCTCATCACAACACCGTCGTGAACTGCTGGACCAGTCGCGTCTGGATCGCCGCAGTGACGCTCTCCCACAGGCCGGTCACGAGCAGAACCCCGACGACCAGCAGCAGCGCGCCGCCGACGACCTGGATGCCACGGTGATGCTCCTGCAGCCATTTTGAGACCCGGCCGGCCCGGGAGTAGCCGCCGGCGATCAGCAGGAAGGGCACGCCCAGCCCGGCCGAATATGCCGTGGCGAGCCCGACACCGCGCGCGACGGCCTGCTCGTCGCCGGACAGCGCGGTCGAGAGCGCAATGATCGCGCCGAACGTGGGCCCGGTGCACGGTGCCCAGCCCAGGCCGAACACCATTCCGAGCAAAGGGGCTCCAGCCAGCCCGGCGGCGGGCCTCCACCTCGGCGCGAACCCCCGCCCGCTTCCGACGCCGAGGAACACGAGCGCCAGGAGGATCACGATGATGCCACCGAGCCGCATCAGCAGGCTCTCGTGCTCCTTGAGCATCGTTCCGGCTGCGGAGACGGTCACCGCCACAGCGATGAAGACGGCGCTGAACCCCAGGACGAACAAGAGCGCCCCGAGCACCAGCCGACCTCGGCTGCGCTGTTCGAGGGAGACGCCGGACAGCCCAGTGACATAGCCCAGAAAGCCCGGCACCAGCGGCAGTACGCAAGGGGAGGCAAAGGAGACGAAGCCGGCCGCAACGGCCACGAGGATGGCCAGTGGCAGTGCCCCCGAGGTGATGGTGGTGCCGACGTCAGCGATCACACTGTCTCACCCAACAGACACAGCCTCGCCGAGCACATCGTCGACCAGCCCGGCCAGGGTTGCAGCGGTGACCGGTCCGGAGACCCTTGCGGCGATACGTCCCCGGCGGTCCAGGACCAGCGTCGTGGGCGTTGCGCTCGCCTTGCCGCGCAACGCCAGCAGTGTGCGCCCGCCGTCGTCCTCGAGAGATGGGTACGTGATCTTGTTGACGCGCATGAACGCCCTGGCCGTCTCGGCGCCGTCGCGGTAGTTGATCCCCATGAACTGCACGGGTTTTCCGGCCGAGGAGACCTGGGACCACACCTGTTGCAGGTGCGGCATCTCGGCCACGCACGGACCGCACCACGAGCCCCAGACGTTCAGCACCAGGACCTTGTCCGCGGCGTCGGCGACCATCCAGGCCGTGCCCGTCAAGGTGGTGCCGCTCAGGGTCAGGGGTGCCGAGCGGCGGTCCAGCGCGAGATGCTCGATGGTGCCGTCCCCGGAGACGAATCCCTTGCCATCACCGGACTTTGCCTGCGCCGCAATGGTGTTGGCATCAGTGCTGCATGCCGAGACACCAAGGCTGAGCGCCCCGGCGGCGACGGCAGCCGTGAGCTTGCTGAACCTGCGTCCGGGCAGGGTCATGCGCCGGCCGTCTTGTGCGCTCCCGGCAGCAGGGCAGCTGCCGGCTCGCTGTAGGCGATCGACTCGAGCTCCGCCCCCAGGAACGTCAGCGTGGTCAGGGAGGCCAGGGTGCACTCGCGCTTGCGCGGATCGTGCCACAGGCGGCGGCCCTCGAGCTTGGACCGCACCGTCCACACCGGCAGCTGATGGGAGACGATCACGGCCTCGTGACCCCGGGCCGCACTGCGTGCGTCGGCGATGGCCTCGAGCATCCGGTCAGCGATCGCCTCGTACGGCTCCCCCCAGGACGGCCGGAACGGGTTGACCAGCTTGGGCCAGTGCTTCGGGTACCTCAGTGACCCGTCGCCCACGCCGAACGTCTTGCCCTCGAAGTAGTTCTCGGCCTCGATCACCCGGTCGTCCGTGGTGATGGACAGACCGTGGGCAGCGGCGATCGGGGCGGCGGTCTCCTGGGCCCGGACCAGTGACGAGGCCACCACCGTGCTCACGTCGTGATCGACCAGATGGGCGCCGACCGTCTCCGCCATCTCGCGGCCGAGCTCGGAGAGGTGGAATTCGGGCAACCTTCCGTAGAGCACCCCGGTCGGGTTGTGCACCTCCCCATGGCGCAACAGGTGAACGACGGTTCGGTTGGCGTCCCCGGCGGCGCTGGTCATGAGGAGATTGTCACAAACGACTCCGCGACGGCCTGAACGGCCGTGGGAAGCGCCGCGAGGACCCGGTCGACCGCCGCGTCATCGTGCGCGGCACTGACGAACCACGTCTCGAACACACTCGGCGGCAGGTGCACCCCCTGACTCAGCATGGACTGGAAGAACGCCGGAAAGGCCTGCGTCTGCTGCGCTCTGGCCTGGTCGTAGTTCGTCACGGCTCCCTCGCTGAAGAAGACGCTGAACATGCTCCCGGCCCACTGCACGACGTGCGGTATGCCGCTGCGCGAGAGCTCCGCGGACGTCGCGTCCGCGATCGTGCGGCTCACGACCCCGAGGCGTTCGTAGACGGCGGGCGTGCAGCCCTTCAGGGTTGCCAGTCCGGCGGCGGTCGCGACCGGGTTGCCCGACAACGTCCCGGCCTGGTAGACGGGACCGTCCGGTGCCAGCATCGCCATGATGTCGGCGCGACCACCGAAGGCAGCCGTGGGAAAGCCGCCGCCCATGACCTTGCCGAAGGTGAAGAGGTCGGGCGCGCCACCGGCATACGGACCCTCGAGGCCGTACCACCCCGAGGCGCTGCAACGGAACCCGGTCATCACCTCATCTGAGATCAACAGCGCGCCGTGCGCCGTCGTCACCCGCC
>JANOHS010000457.1:0-2773 GCA_031406655.1 Micrococcales bacterium | reverse complement strand
ACGGTCATGAAGATGGCACTGTCCGTGGGAGCGGCATTGGGCGGGTTCGCCGTCGCGGCCATCATCATCCTGAACCTGCACATCCTCGTGGGCCTCGAGGATGGGTACGCCGCCAGCCCGGCTGACGTCTTCGAGTCGTCGGTTCTCCTTGGAGTGGTCGACATTGCGTTGCTGGTCGCCGCCCCTGTGCTCGGGATCGTGGCCGGTTCGAGGCTTCGCCGGCGAGACAGCCGTGGCACCGACTGACACGCATGGAAGCGCATTGCGGTCAGCAGGATGCCGCTGAAGCGCTGCTTGCGCCCACCGCCCCGACCCACCTTCACGGTGATCTCGTCGTAGCCCTCCTGCTGCCCGTCAGCGACGTCAACGAAGCGCTTCAACGAAGCAGTGATGGCAGCGGACAGGCTGCCCCCAGCCATTTCCTGGGCACGACGGTAAAGCGCTAGGTCGTCATCGGAAACGTAGATCGTCTTGTGCGGCACTGAGCGCTCCCTCGCGGTGCCAGGGGTTGCCCCCATGCACCAGAGGACCTAGGTTCGAGTGACCGAAGTCACATATGTCATGGTTTGGGGCAACATCGCCCAATTGGGAGGTTTCGAGTGAGATCCATTCGTCGCAAGGGATTCGCCGCGGTATCCGCGCTCGCGGTCGGGGCTGCGCTCATCGGCAGCGCCGCCGTCAGCACCTCAGCACAGGCGGCCGGGCCTGAAAGCAGCTACCTCGTGCTCGCTCCACAAGGCACCTCGACAGCCAAGGCGCTCGGGCGGGTTGCCGCGGCAGGGGGCACCGTCGTGGCCAACTACCGCCAGATCGGCGTACTGGTGGTCCGCTCCACCAACCCTGCGTTCAGCTCTGCGGCCGCTGGACCAGGCGTCGAGTCGGTTGCCTCCACGGCCGGCCTCGGCACTGCCCTCGACGACGACGCCACGGTCGGAACCGTGACCTCCGGCACCGTGAAGGCCACCGGGAACCCAGCCGACGAGCCTCTCTTCGCAGACCAGTGGGACATGACCCAGATCGGCGTCCCAGAAGCGCACGCGGTGACCACGGGCAGCTCCAACGTCGTCGTCGGCGTCCTGGACAGCGGCATCTCCAGCACCCACCCCGACCTGGAGACCCAGATCGCCAGGGACAAGAGCGCATCATGCCTGGGCGGCGTCGTCGACACCGCAGAGGCCGCTTGGAACCCGACCACCTCCGACCACGGCACCCACGTCGCCGGCACCATCGCCGGGGCGATCAACGGCGTCGGCATCGCCGGCGTGGCCCCGGGTGTGAAGGTGGCCTCCGTCAAGGTCGTCAACGACGCTGGCTTCATCTTCCCCGAGGCAGCGGTCTGCGGCTTCGTCTGGGCCGCTGACCACGGGATGCAGATCACCAACAACAGCTACTTCATCGACCCATGGGAGTTCAACTGCCGCAACGACGCCCGGCAGCGCCCGGTGTGGCAGGCAGTCCAGCGTGCCATCCGCTACTCGCAGAGCAAGGGCGTTCTCAACATCGCCTCAGCCGGAAACTCCAATGTCGACCTGCAGCACAAGTTCATCGACAGCGGAAGTCCCAACGACGGCAGCTTCCCCGTCGAGGATCGCACCATCACGGGCGCCTGCCTCGACCTGCCCGCTGAGGCACCCGGAGTCGTCACCGTGTCCGCGGTCGGCACCGAGCGGCTCAAGAGCTACTACTCGTCTTACGGACTGGGCGTCGTCGACGTCGCCGCCCCCGGTGGAGACACGCGGCAGCCGGACCCGTCGGTCTCGACCATCACGCACGCCGTCCTGTCCAGCACCTTCGCCGACGGGGAAAACGGCTGGGGTTACAAGCAGGGCACGTCGATGGCTGGCCCGCACGCTGTCGGTGTCGCCGCCCTGGCACTCTCAGCGCACCCGACGCTGAAACCAGCCGCGCTCGCCTCACTCCTGGAGCGCACCGCCGACAGGCTGCCCTGCCCGGTCGGCGTCTACAACCCGCGACCCGGGCTCGACCGGTACCTTGCCGAGTGCACCGGCGGCGCCTTCAACAGCTTCTACGGAGCCGGGGAGGTCAACGCGTTCAACGCGGTGAAGTAGGCGCTTCTCGCGACTACCGCGCACTGGCAAGGCTCCGCTCGACCACGAGGTCGGGCGGAGCCTTTCCCTGTGCTTGGCCACCAGTGGACCAGGGACGGGAGCGATCCTCAACTGATGCTGACGATCTCAAGGAGATCGTCGAGTCCAACAAGGTCTGATGGATTCCGGGTGTAGAGCCGCGCGTCGTTTGCTGACGCCGTTGCAGCTATCAAGAGGTCCATCGCTCGGGCTCGAGGCTTCCGACCGGCCGCAACGACCGCGGCAGCAAGTCGCCCATATTCTCTCGCAACGGTTGTATCGATCGCCAGGGCCTGGAACGTCTGCTCGATTGTCGCCAGTCGCCTCAAACGAGTGGCGCGAATCTGGTCAGACCGAGCGACCAAAACCCCGAAATGCAACTCCGCCAGCGACGCTGTGCTGATGGCTATCTCTCCCTGAATCTCACCAGGATTGGGTCCGAGGAGGACACTTGTGTCGAGAATGCTCCTCATTTGACGAAGGGGTCGCTGACCTCATGGTCAACCAAGTCACGGTCTTTGGCCCAATCGCCGTCAGGTGGGCCTTCGAATACGGCAGCGATGTCTTCCCAAGTGCGCCATTGCATGCGTTGCAGCGGTCCGAGCTGAGCGACCTCGCGGCCGCTCACGGTCACTGTCACTGTCTCACCACGCTCAGCGCGGCGCACTAGATCGCTTGCGTGCTGG
>JANOHS010000566.1:0-3228 GCA_031406655.1 Micrococcales bacterium | reverse complement strand
CGAGGCACGACAATCATCAAAGCCAGGCGAGGCAACTGACGACAGCGATCGTCGCCGGTCCTAACTGACCCCTCGCGACCACCCAAGTCGGGCAAGTGGCCCGTTGCATAAGGGGATCCGCCTGCGGACACCAGGGCTTGGCTCAGATGCGTCCGGTCATCGTTCCGCCAACCGGGCGCTGGGCGGACGACAACCATAGGTTGACGATAGACGGATCGTCAACCTATGGTTGTCTCATGACGAACCCAGTCCGTATGACGAATTCAGTCCGGCTCGATGACTTGATCGAGGCCATCAAGAAGGTCCACCCCGACGCACTCGAACAGCTTTCCGATGCGGTCATCGCCGCGGATCACCTCGGCGATGTGGCTGACCACCTCATAGGCCACTTCGTCGATCAGGCAAGACGCTCGGGCGCGTCCTGGACAGACATCGGCAGGAGCATGGGGGTCAGCAAACAAGCGGCGCAGAAGCGCTTCGTTCCGAAGGGTGGCGACGCCTCAGATCTGGATCCCAGCCAGGGATTCGGCCGGTTCACCCTGCCGGCGAGAAACGTCGTGATGGCGGCACAGAACGAGGCCCGTGCGGCAGGCAACGACGAGATCCGCCCCGAACACCTGGTGCTGGGGCTCCTGAGCCAGCCGGACGCACTCGCAGCGAAGTCGATCCTCGCGCAGGGCGTGGCACTTGAGACCGTCCGTCAGACCGCAACCGCGACGCTGCCGCCCGCCGCCGACCAGGTACCCGAACTCATCCCGTTCGACCCCCGGGCGCGAAAGGCCCTGGAGCTCACCTACCGGGAGGCCCTGCGGATGGGCCACAACTACATCGGCACCGAGCACATCCTGCTCGCCCTGCTGGAACTCGAGGACGGCGCTGGAGTGCTCGCCGGCCTCGGAGTCGACAAGGCGACCGCCGAAGCCAGTATTGCCGAGGCTGTCGCCGCCACCCTTGCCGCCCACCAACAGAATTGACCTGGCCGCGCCTCGGTCAAGCAACTCGGGCGGCGTCTTGTCGGTCGCCCCACGAGCGCTAACCAGATGTTGCAGGTTGACGGGTGGAAGCGGTGGTTCGCTTGGGGATCCCTTGCGGACGCCGACGCTGGCTGGCGGCGCACCTGTCGTTGTGCGCCAGTGGTCGTTCCACTACTGGGACGGCTGACGATCAGCAAGACGCGACGGGGACATGCTCAGTTGCGGGCGCTAGCGCCAACCATGAGGGGGGCGCGGCTCCACCTCAGGAGATGATACCCGCCCGCCACTGAGGCGTCGGACCTCGGATTCGCGGTAGCGGCGGTGACCACCGAGTGTGCGCAGCGTCGTGAGCTGCACCTCATTGGCCCACCGAGTGCACCGCAGCTCCTGAACGTCCGCCCCGCCGCGTCCCGTCATCGGCAGTGCCGCGACCAGCCCGACCGACTCCGTCTGGACGCGGTCCACAGTGTCCTGGTGTTCCGCATCCCGAGCCACCTGGCCGGGGGCATGGAACTCGAGGAGCTGCGGGTCAGCCTCTTTGCACAGGCCGTCGGCACCGCACATCCGGTATCGGAGAAGCGCATCTACAAGGCGATGGATCAGGTGGAAGGCCAGGCGTGACTCTCCGTGGGAAGCCTGACGTTCAGTCCAAAAGCCTGACGTTCAGTAGACAAGGACGCCGGTGCCCACGTGCAGTCCTCCACCACCCCACAGGCTGTCCATTGCCGGCAGGCTCACCCGGGCGCATCCGTGCGATGCCGGCGTGGGCGGGACCGAGGTGTAGCCGTGGATCGCGATGCCGCGGTTGAAGTACTGCGGACGGTACAGCTGGCCCAGAGCACTGTTGTCCCAGGCGTTGACGCGACGGAATACCCGGAAGCTGCCGGATGGGGTGAGCGCGGTGTCCCAGGCTCCACGGGAGAAGTAGCGCTGACCCGACCCGGTGCTGGTGTTGTAGATTCTCTTGAGAACACCGGAGTCCACGATGAGCAGCGTCTGGGTTGACTTGTTGACCTCAATCACGTGACCACTAGCCGACCGAGCACGAGGTCTCACGCCCGAATCGATGCGTGACCAGGTCAGGGGCCCGCAGATGCCGTCGCGACCCAGGCCTCCGACTTTCTGGATGGCAACCACCGCCTGCCGCGTCAGGTCAGCGAACTGTCCGTCCGCCATACCCAACCAGTAGCCGAGTGAGGTGAGCCGGCGCTGCATGGCGAGCACCTCGGATCCGCGCGAGCCGACCCTCAGCGTCGGGTGCGCGGCCGCCTCGGCGGTCCCGGCACGGCCGAACAGCGTCAGCGACCCGGCAGTGGCGACCGCCGCTGCTCCCCTGATCATGTCCCGTCGGTTGAGCTCCATCACGGCCTCCCAGGTTTCTACGAGGGGTCAGCCGGTGCGGTTCTGCACCGGCTGCACTCATACAGACGCCCCCAACGACAGGACGGTTGTCGTTGTCTGGCACTTTTCTGCCGAGGCCTAGCGGACACCGGCATCTCTCCGTCACGCCGGTCGCAGGCACGTGACCGGCGACCAACCAACTCAGGCACGGTGCAAGCAGGTCCGAATCCTGGGGCTGTCAGACCCTCGTGGCGGCCTTTGCCTAGAGCGTGCTCACATCATGCAAGAGCGCGCAGTTGCCTCTGGGTTGGTGTCCCGGTGATCGAACCGCCAGCGGGACCGTTCCGATCCGCAGACGGCTGTCGTTGTGAATCACCAGCACCGTCCCGGTTGACGATCGACTCGTGATCAGCAAGCAGGAACAGGTACCCGGGCAGCCCGTGGTCATCTTGGTCGTCGGCGTCCCGGGGGCAGGGAAGAGCACAGTTGCCCGAGCTCTCGCGGAGCGCCTCGAACGGGCAGCCTGCATCGAGGGCGACCTGGTGCAACATCACTTCCCGGTCACCGGCTTGGTCGGCCCAGGTGAGTCACCGGCCAAGGAGTCACACCGTCAGATGCAGCTGCGCTGGCGCAACTGCGCTGACCTGGCGCGCAACTTCTGGCACGCCGGTTTCACGTCATCGTTGAGCACGCCGATTCACGTCGAGAGTGGATCGACCAATTCGTGCAGGACTGTGGCCCCACGCCGGTCTCCTTGGTGGTGCTGGCGCCGTCCCTTGAGGTGGCCCTGGACCGGGACAGGCACCGTGATGAGAAGCAGGTGGCGCATCTGTTCACCCCCATGGACACTGAGCTGCGGGCCAGTCTCTCCGGCGTCGGGCATTGGCTCGACACATCGGGACTGACCGTCGAT
>JANOHS010000545.1:0-4356 GCA_031406655.1 Micrococcales bacterium | reverse complement strand
GCTGAGCTGGGTGCAGCCAGCGTCGACCACTGCACGTTCCTGTCCGAATCTGACATCGCCGCCCTCGCCGCGCGTTCGGGTAGGGCGAGCGGGTCGAGAACTCCACGCCGGGCAGGAGCGTCGCAACCGTGGTGTCCGATGCGGCGGCGAGGTCCTCGATGTCGGACTCGGACAGGAACGTGCAGTGGTCGACGCTGGCTGCGCCCAGCTCAACCGCGAGACGCACGCCAGGACCGTGGCCGAGCTGGTTGCCGTGCACTCGAAGAGCGAGACCGGCGTCCCGACCCGCGGACAGCACGACCCGGGCCTCATCCTCGGTGAAGGCATGCGGGCTGTGCGGCTCGCAGAACACGTCGATCCAGCGAGCGTGGGGAGCGCAGACCTTGAGCATGTCGCCGGTGACCAGTCCGACGTACTCCTCTCGCCTGTCGGCATACTCCGGGGGCACCACATGGGCGCCGAGGAACGTTGTCTCAGAGGTGAACTCGGCCGCGATGCGCAACGAGCGCGCTTCATCCCTGACGCTGAGCCCGTAGCCGCCCTTGATCTCGACCGTGGTGGTGGTGCCCTGGGCTCGCATCTCGGCGACGCGCGCACCGACCAGCGTGCGTAGCTCGTGATCGCTGGCGGCACGGGTGGCGTCGACCGAGCTGGCGATCCCGCCACCGTCGTACGGGAGGCCGGTCATCCGGGCGGCGAACTCCGCAGAACGGTCCCCGGCAAAGACGAGGTGCGAGTGTGAGTCCACAAAGCCCGGGATGACCGCTCGTCCGTCGAGGTCCCGCTTTTCGTCCGCTGCCGGTGCCTGCGCGGCGGGGCCGACCCAGGCGATCAGCCCGTCCTGCACGACGACCGCTGCGTCGCTCAGGCGACCCAGGTGCTCCGAGTGGTCGCCACCGTCCAGCAGGTCGTCATTGGTGACGAGCTCGGCGATACCAGTGATCAACGTCGAGGTCATGAGCTTTCCCAGAGAGGCTCAATCGCCTTCTGCAGCAACGACCCGACGTTACCCAGCTGGTGCTGCCCGCCGGCCACCACCGACCGGCCGTCAACGATCACAGTGTCGACGTCAGCGCCTGAGGCCGAGAGGATGATCTGCTCCGGTGCGCTGCCAGCGGTCCTTGGGGTGTCAAGCCTGACCGCGACCAGGTCCGCACGGGCGCCGACCTCGAGCCGCCCGGCACCGTTCCAGCCCAGGCTGTCGTGCGCGGTGGCCGCCGACAACAGCTCGTCCGGGCGGAATTGCCCGCGCTGCAACCCATTCAGACGCTCGTGCATCTCCAGCGCCCGGGCCTCCTCGAGCAGGTCGATGACGGCGTGCTGATCGGAGCCCAGAGACAGGGGCGAGCCGGCGTCGCGCAGCCTGCCGGCCGGTCCTATCCCGTCGGCGAGATCCCTCTCGGTCGTGGGGCAGAAGCAGACAGTCGTGCGGGTTCGGCCCAGTGTCGCGATGTCCTCGTCGGTCAGGTGCGTCGCGTGGACGGCAGACGTCGATGGGCCGAGGGCGCTCTCGGACTCCAGCAACGCGGTGGGCGTCATGCCGTAGAAACCTTGACACGCCTCGTTCTCCGCCGGTTGCTCTGAGAGGTGGACGTGCAACGGCCGACCCGCCGCAGCCGCGACGACCACTCGGACCTGGTCGCGTTGCACTGCGCGCACGGAGTGGACGGCGGCACCGATGCGCACCCCTGCAGACTCTTTGAGGTCCCCGACGCGTTGCGCCCAACGATCGGCGTCGGCGTCGCCGAAGCGCAGCTGTGTGGCGTCAAGGGCGCTGTGCCCGCTGGCGCTCAACCCGCCGGCGACGTAGCAGGTGTCGAGCAGAGTCAGCCGTATCCCGGCATCTGCCGCGGCCTGGCGCAAGGCCTCGCCCATAGCGTTGGGATCGTCGTAGAGCGCCCCTCCAGGAGCGTGGTGCAGGTAGTGGAACTCCCCTACGGCGGTCACCCCGGCCAACGCCATCTCGGCGTAGGTCGCTGTTGCCAGTGCGAGGTAGGAATCCGGATCCAGCTGGGCCGCAACGGCATACATCCGCTCTCGCCAGGTCCAGAAGGTGCCGCCGCCGTCGTGGGTGCGCCCCCGCAAGGCTCGGTGGAAAGCATGGCTGTGGGCGTTGGCAAGCCCGGGCAGGACAACCCCGGGCAGGACCTGGGCATGGTGGGCAACAGTCTCCGTCGCGACCGTGACGAAGCGGCCGCCCTCGGCCTCGAAGGTCACGTTCCTCGCGAGGCCGGAGGGGAGCAGGGCGTATGCCGCCCACCACCGCTGGTTGCCACCGGTCGGGGGAGTTGAGGGGTCAGCGGTCATCGAGCCAGCTCCTCGGTGACCAAGGTCAGGGCTTCGACTCCGCGGTGGCAGTCCTCGCGCTCGGCGAACTCCAGCGGCGAGTGCGAGACCCCCGTGGGATTGCGGACGAACAACATGGCAGTCGAAAGTCCCGCAGCAGCAAGGACTCCGGCATCATGACCCGCGCCGGTGGCCAGGATCGGGGCGTCCTCGAGCAGGCTCGAGAGCTGGCGAGCCAATGACACGTCAAAGGCCGTCTCCGGAGTCCATGACTCCTCGACGGCAGTGCTGCCGCACTGGCGCCCCACGGCCTCCACGACGGCACGGACCCCCGCCTCGTCGGGGCCTCGCGCATCCAGCCAGGCGGTCACTCGCGAAGGAATCGCGTTGACGCCATTGGGTTCCACCCGCACTTTGCCAACTGTGGCGACGCACCCGTGTGCGCTGGCGGCCGCACGAGCCTCCAACACCGTCGTCGCCAGTGCGAGCATCGGGTCGTGGCGGTCCTCGAGCCGGGTGGTGCCTGCGTGGTTCGCCTCACCGGCCAGGTCGATGCGCCAGCGCCCGTGGGGCCAGCTGGCGGATCCGACGGCGACGGGACGGCCCAGGTCGATCAGACCCCGACCCTGCTCCACGTGGAGCTCGACGTAGGTCCCGACGCGGCGCAGCGTCTCTTCATCCCGGCCGACACTGTCGGTGTCGTGACCGGCGGCTTTCATCGCCTCGGCCATCGTGACGCCATCCGAATCCTGAAGCCCCAGAGCCTCGTCGGCATCGAGCCTTCCCGTGATCAGACGAGACCCGGCGCAGGCGATCCCGAATCGCGCGCCCTCCTCGTCGATGAAGTTCGCGACGGCGATGGGACGCGAAGGCGCGAAGCCCTTCGCCCTCAGGGCGTCGACGACCGCCAGGGCCGAGACGACCCCCAGCGGACCGTCGAAGGCCCCGCCGTCCGGAACCGAGTCGAGGTGGGAGCCGATCACCACTCCTGGACGGCCGGCCGCCACGGCAGCATCGGGGTCACCCCACCACGCCCACTGGTTTCCGGCGCGGTCGGTGACCACCTCCAGCCCTCGGGCTGCCGCCTCGCCGGCAAACCACTCGCGCAGCGTCGCGTCGACCCGGGTCCACGCATAGCGTCGATAACCCCCGGTGCTCTCCTCGCGGCCGATGGGTTCGATCTCCGACCACAGCGCGTCGAATGTCATGGGCTCAACCTAGGCTGCTCGCTATGGGAGCTGACGAATCTGCTCGCGCGATCGCAGCCATCACGGCCGCCGGCGTCGCGCACACGGTGAGCCGACACGGACCTGCGCGCAGCCTGGAGGAGGCTGCCGCGGCGCGAGGGATCGAGCCGCGGGACATCGTCAAGACGCTCGTGGTGCGCCGGGCCGAGGGCGACTTCCTCTTCGTCCTCGTGCCGGGCGACCGTGAGATCTCGTGGCCCAAGCTGCGCGGGTTGCTGGGCGTCAGGCGTGTGTCGATGCCCGACGCCCAAGCCGCGAAGGACGCCACCGGGTACGAACGCGGCACCATCACGCCGTTCGGGTCGAGCCGTGCATGGCCTGTCATCGCCGACGAAACCGTTGTGGGAAGGCCTATCTCGCTTGGTGGGGGCGCGCATGGTGTCGCCCTGAACGCGGACGGCAGTGACGTCATACGAGCCCTGTCGGCTCAGGTTGCCGATGTCACAGACCCTCGCGCATCGGGATCCTGACCCCGCGCTCTGCAGCCACCCGGCTGGCGATGTCGTAGCCCGCGTCCACGTGTCGGATGACACCCATCCCGGGGTCATTGGTCAGGACGCGGGCCAGCTTCTCGGCGGCCAGTGCCGTGCCATCAGCCAACGAGACCTGGCCGGCGTGGATCGAACGGCCGATGCCGACGCCGCCTCCGTGGTGGATCGAGACCCACGTCGCGCCAGAGGCCGTGTTGACCAGCGCGTTGAGCAGCGGCCAGTCGGCGATGGCGTCGGAGCCGTCGGCCATGGACTCGGTCTCGCGGTAGGGAGAGGCCACCGAGCCGGCATCGAGGTGGTCACGCCCGATGACGATGGGCGCATCGAGCTCA
>JANOHS010000538.1:0-4669 GCA_031406655.1 Micrococcales bacterium | reverse complement strand
GCCACCCCAGGCCGGACACACTGCCCGGTGGTCGCACCAGTCGCACAGCTTTGACTTGCTGGGCCTCCAGTCGCCCGTCTGGGCAGCGGTCTCGATGGCGCGCCCCAGGGCCTTGAGCTTGCGTTCAACCGCCAGCAGATCGGCCTCGTCGGGGGAGTAGCGCACGATCTCGGAGTTGCCCAGGTAGACCAGCTGGAGCATCCGCGGCACCTGACCACGCAACCGCCACAGCACCAACGCGTAGAACTTCATCTGGAACAGCGCCTTCGCCTCGAACAGCTCCGAGGGTGAGCGCCCGGTCTTGTAGTCGACCACGCGCATCTCGCCGGCGGGCGTGAGGTCGAGCCGGTCGACATAGCCGCGCAGAGTCAGCCCGTCCAGGTCGGTCTCGACGTAGAGCTCGCGCTCGGCCGGCTCGAGGCGGGTGGGGTCCTCCAGGGCGAACCACCGCTCGATCAGCGAGACCGCGTCGCCGAACCAGCTCGCCACCGCGGCCAGGTCGCTCTCGTCCACGAGGGCGGCCAGCTCAGGCTCATCCTCGAGCAGCGCCAGCCACTGGGGCTCGACCAGAGCAGTGGCGGCCTCGATCGTGCGGCCAGCTGCAGGGAGGTCGAACAGCCGCTCCAGCACCGAGTGCACCAAGGTCCCCCGTGCCGCGGCGGGGCTGGGCGCCGACGGGAGCTTGTCGATCACCCGAAAGCGATAGAGCAGCGGACACTGCATGAAGTCAGAGGCCCGGCTCGGGGACAGTGCGGTAACCATGCAAGGCACTGTAGGTGGCCGGGCTGACACAGGGCACTTTGACACTGACGCGCCAAGTCGCTGACCCCCGGACACTGACGCCGGTCCACACCGAAGGCTCTGACATAGGGTCGCCTCATGGCCGCCAGCACGAAGGACCCGACCCGTCCGACCCCTGGCCTGCTCCTCGCCACGATCGGCGGCGTTCCCGTCTACATCGGCAGGTCCTGGCCGATCATCGCCGTGATCATCGTGGCAGTCTTCGGGCCCCAGATCGCGGACGGCCGCCCCGGCCTCGGGGCCGGCGCCTATGCCGTGGCCCTCGCGTACGCCGTTCTGCTGCTGGTCTCGGTGCTGGCCCACGAAGCGGCCCACGCCGTCGTGGCTTCCCGTGCGGGATACCGCGTGAACCGGGTCGTGGCTGACCTCTGGGGCGGACACACGGCGTTCGACTCATCGGCGGCTCGACCGGGAGCAAGCGCGCTCGTGGCCATTGCCGGCCCCTCGGCCAACGCAGTGCTCGCTCTGGTCGGCTGGCTGGCTGAGCCCTCCATCACCGGCGACATCCCCTCGCTGCTGGTCCGGGCGATGTGGTTCACCAATGCCTTCGTCGCGGCCTTCAACATGTTGCCGGGCCTTCCGCTGGATGGCGGCTTTCTCGTGGACTCCCTCGTATGGCGGGTCACCGGCAGCCGTGAGAGCGGGCTGATCGCCGCCGGCTGGTCCGGGCGGGTCGTCACGATCCTGGTCGTTCTGGCGTTCGTGGGCCAGCCACTGATGAGCGGCACGCCTCCTGACCTGTTCAACATCGTCTGGGCGATGTTCATCGGAGCCTTCCTCTGGAGCGGGGCCACCAATGCGATCCGCTCCGGGCGGGGGACCCGGCTGCTGACCGGCATACGGATCGACTCGGTATGGCGGCGCGCGGCCTCCCTGCCAGCTCACGCGAGCGCCGCGCAGGCACTGGTCCTTCGCACCAGCGGACCCGGGGGCACAGCCGTGGTCATCGAGGACGACGGGCGCAACGCGATCGGGCTCCTCGACGACGACGCGCTTCGCGCCATCCCCGAGCCGTCCCGTGAGAGCGTTGCGGTCACCAGCGTCATGCGTCAGCAGCCTGCGGGGTGGGTCGTCGAGGCCACCCCGGACCAGTCGATCGCCACCGTGGTGATGGCCATGCAGCGGCTCGGGGTCGGCGCCGTGCCGGTACGCGGTCCGGACGGCCGGATCCAGGGCATCGTCCTTGCCGGTGACCTTGAGGCCGCGCTGTCACGAGGCTCCGCGCCACGGTCCTAGACTTGCCGGCCATGAGCCAGGGCACGCCGGAAGAGCGCATTGAGCACTCCACCCAACCCACCAAGCCGCCGACTGCTGTGCCCGAGGCCGCCGGTGCCCACCTGCGTCGAGGCGCATTCGTCGAGGGTGAGCGCGTCCAGCTGACCGACCCCAAGGGGCGCCTGCACACGATCACCCTCGTGACCGACAAGGAGTTCCACACCCACCGCGGACGGCTCGCCCACAACGACCTGATCGGTGCCCCGGACGGCTCGACCGCCAAGAACACCGCCGGCGTCGAGTACCTCGCCGTCCGCCCTCTTCTTTCTGACTACGTCCTCTCTATGCCGCGCGGCGCGGCGGTGGTCTATCCCAAGGACTCGGCCCAGATCGTTGCGATGGCCGACATCTTCCCGGGCGCTCGCGTGGTGGAGGCCGGAGTTGGGTCGGGTGCGCTCAGCATGTCTTTGCTCCGGGCCGTCGGGGACCTGGGCCACCTGCACTCCTTCGAACGGCGCGAGGACTTCGCCGACATCGCGCGCGCCAACGTCGACAGCTTCTTCGGCGGTCCCCACCCGGCCTGGCAGGTCACCGTCGGCGACCTGGTCGAGGCGCTTCCGGACGCGGTCCCGCTGGGCACCATCGATCGGGTCGTCCTGGACATGCTGGCGCCCTGGGAGTGCCTCGATGTCGTCGCTGATGCGCTGGCTCCCGGCGGTGTCCTGATCTGCTACGTCGCCACCACCACACAGCTCTCCCGGGTGGCCGAGGCGTCGCGTGAGCACGGGGGTTTCACCGAGCCCGCCGCCTGGGAGTCGATGGTCCGCGGCTGGCACCTTGAGGGACTGGCCGTGCGCCCAGAGCACCGTATGCACGGTCACACAGGTTTCCTGATCACGACCCGGCGGCTCGCCCCGGGTGTGACGCCTCCTCTGCGCAAGCGCCGACCGGCCAAGGGCAACCATGACGAGGGCGCACCCGCCGGCGAATGGTCCCCGGAGGACGTGGGGGAGCGGCCATTGTCGGAGAAGAGGATCAGACGGACGCGCCGGTCTTTGACAGATAACTTCACCGCAGTCACACTCTCGGGCTAGGGTCAAAGGGTCGGTCGCGAACGTGGCCGACCTTGCGCCCGCAAGGAGGTTCCGAGATGCCCGACAACTCGCACCAGCATGAGGACAAGCACAAGAGTCCGGTCGAGCCGGTCGATGCCGTGGAGGCCGAACGCCAGCAGGCGCTGCTGTCCGAAGAGGTCGCGGCGCTGCGACGCCGTCTCGCGAGCTCGCCCAACCGTGCGCCTGACCTCGAGGACCGCGTGTTGCACCTACAGACCTCACTGTCGACGCTGACCACCCAGAACGAACGCCTCGTCCGGGCACTGAAGGAAGCGCGTGAGCAGATCATCGCCCTCAAGGGCGAGGTCGACCGGTTGGCCCAGCCACCATCGGCCTACGGCCTGATCCTCGAGTCCTACGACGACGCCACCGTCGACATCCTCACCGGTGGTCGCAAGATGCGGGTCGCCGTCTCTCCCGCGGTGGATCCGAGCGAGCTGTCGGCCGGTCGCGAGGTCATGCTCAACGAGGCTCTCAACGTGGTCGCAACCTGTGGTTTCGAGCGGGTCGGCGAGATCGTCATGCTCAAGGAGCTCCTCGGCGACGACCGGGTGCTGGTGGTGGCGCACGCCGACGAAGAGCGTGTGTGTCGGATGGCCGAAAGCCTTGACGGAGAACCGATCCGGGTCGGCGACGCACTGCTGTTGGACTCCCGGTCGGGCTTCGTCTACGAGCGGATCCCGAAGGCCGAGGTCCAGGACCTGGTCCTCGAAGAGGTGCCCGACATCGACTACTCCGACATCGGCGGCCTGGCTGGTCAGATCGAGGCGATCCGCGACGCCGTCGAGCTGCCCTACCTGCACCCGGACCTGTTCCTGGAGCACAAGCTGAAGCCACCCAAGGGTGTCCTGCTCTATGGCCCGCCCGGCTGCGGGAAGACGTTGATCGCCAAGGCGGTCGCCGCCTCCCTGGCCAAGAAGATCGCAGCCAAGGAGGGCAAGCCCGTGGGCAAGTCCTTCTTCCTGAACATCAAGGGCCCCGAGCTGCTCAACAAGTACGTCGGCGAGACCGAGCGCCACATTCGCCTCATCTTCCAGCGGGCCCGCGAGAAGGCGTCCGACGGCACACCCGTGGTGGTCTTCTTCGACGAGATGGACGCCCTGTTCCGGACCCGTGGCTCCGGTATCTCCTCAGATGTCGAGACCACGATCGTGCCGCAGCTGCTGTCCGAGATCGACGGTGTCGAGCGGCTCGAGAACGTCATCGTCATCGGTGCCTCCAACCGCGAGGACATGATCGACCCGGCGATCCTGCGACCTGGCCGCCTGGACGTGAAGATCAAGATCGAGCGCCCCGACGCCGAGAGCGCCCGCGACATCTTCAGCAAGTACCTCACGGCCGACCTGCCGCTGCACGAGGACGACCTGGCCGAGAACGACGGGTCCCCCCAGCGCACTGTCGAGGCGATGATCCGGGCCGCCGTCGAGCGGATGTACTCCGAGATCGAGGCCAACCGGTTCCTGGAGGTCACCTATGCCAACGGAGACAAGGAGGTCCTCTACTTCAAGGACTTCAACTCCGGCGCCATGATCCAGAAC
>JANOHS010000531.1:0-1866 GCA_031406655.1 Micrococcales bacterium | reverse complement strand
CTGACAAACTGGGAACACCGCGCCGAAGAGCTCCAGCACCCAACCCTGCTGATTCATTCGCTCCTGGACGAGTTTGTTCCGGTCGGACCGTCGATCTCCTTGGCGGCCAAGCGGCCGGACCTGGTCCGCTTCGAAAGCTGGCCGGAGGGTCGGCATACCAAGGAATGGAATGTTGATCCCGAGCGGTGGGATGCGGTCGTGCGTGCCTTCCTGACCGAACAATGCGCCCTAACTGACTGATCCGGCCTGGCGTTCAGTCGCTCGTGGTGGGGCGGGTCCAACGTCCCAGGAGCGTGCCCTGCGACTCGATCAACAGCTGTGGCACCAGGTTTGCCGTCACCGGGCCTCCGGCGGTGATTCGCGTTCGGTCCCCGGCGACCAACGTCGGAGCCAGGGTCAGACAGAGCTCGTCCAGCCTTCCCGATGCCGTCAGGTCACGCATGAGATGGGGGCCGCCTTCGCACAGGATGCGGGGGAGCCCCCGTGCGGCCAGCGCGTCCACCGCCGCCGCCACGTCGACGCTCCCACCCCCTACGACGAGCACTTGCTCCTCACCCAGGGTTGCTCGGGCAAGGTCGATGGTCTCGAGGCCGGCCCGGTCGCAGGTGATCAGGAGCACCGCACCGGAGTCCTCGCGGGTCTGGCTCAAACGAGGTGGGATGTCACCGGATCGGCTGACGACCGCCATGGTGGGATGGGCAGGTCGGCCCTTGCGCAGCACCTGCCACGGGGCACGGACGCTGGCTCGTCGGTACCCCTCGATACGTGCCGTTCCTGCCCCGACCAGGAAGACGTCGGCGAGCGCCCGCAGCAGCCCGAAGACGTCGCGGTCGGCGCCGGCGCCGGTGTTGATGGAGCTGGAGCGCCCGTCGTCGCCGGTTGCGGCACCGTCCAGCGTCGAGACGAAGTTGGCTCTCACCCAGGTCTGCGTGCCGGAGAGCCTGGGGTAGGCGTAGGCGAGAGCCAACAGCCGCGGATCCATCACCCCTTCCTGGCCGGGGATCCAGCCGCCGAGGTCGTCGCGGGCGAGGAGCAGACGCATGAGCGCCATCCTTCCATCGAGATTGGATTGGCCGATCAGGTCGCGCCGGCGCGGCGGTGATGCCACGATCGTGCCATGGCCAAGAGCAAGAAGCAGGCAAAGAGCACGCCAGGAACCGCGGCGGGAGCCGGTGTGTTCACACGAGCGCTGGCGGCAGGCCCCGGATTTCTGCTGTCAGAACGTGACCCGCGTTCGACGCCGGCGTACGAGGGGGACAAGGCCACCGGTACTGAGCTGCTCGCCGCAACGGTTCAGGAGCTCGGTGACCTGCAGGAGCAGCTGTATGCCGAGTCCAAGACGGGCGGGAAGGCCTCGGTCCTGCTGGTGGTTCAGGGGATGGACACCTCGGGCAAGGGGGGCATCATGCGCCACGTCGTCGGTTCGGTGGATCCCCAGGGCGTGAGCTACACCGCGTTCAAGGCACCGACCAAGGAAGAGCTGGAGCACCCCTTCCTCTGGCGTATCCGCAATGCCCTGCCGCAACCCGGGCAGATCGGTGTCTTCGACCGCTCGCACTACGAGGACGTCCTGATCGTCAGGGTCCACAACCTGGTGCCGCCGGTGACCTGGGCCCGTCGCTATGCTCAGATCAACGCGTTCGAGCAGTCGGTCACCAAGGCGGGGAGCACCATCGTCAAGGTCATGCTGCACATCTCGCGCGACGAGCAGAAGGCGCGACTCGCGGAGCGGCTCGAACGCCCCAACAAACAATGGAAGTACAACCCGGCCGACGTGGACGACCGCGAGCGCTGGCCGGAGTACCAGGAGGCTAACCAGGTGGCGTTCGACAGGTGCTCGACCGAACCTGCACCCAGGATCGTGGT
>JANOHS010000503.1:0-1914 GCA_031406655.1 Micrococcales bacterium | reverse complement strand
CGCAGGGTGACCAGCGCCGTGCCGTCCGGCAGGAACGCCAGCCCCCATGGCAGCGGGAGCCCGGTCGCGATGGTCCGGGTCGCCGGCAAGGTGGGCGCCGTGGTCGAGCTCGGGGATGGGGTGGCACCGGGGGTCGAGGCGCTGCTCCCAAGGGACTCGGACGCGGTCGGGAAGGTGACCGGGTCCACGCCGCTGGAACAGCTCGTGATGAAGACAGCTACCAAGATGGCCCACCAGGCCCGTCTGCTCATGTCCCATTCTCACCCGTTACGGTTCCAGCATGACTGTGATCTCGTTGCCCGACCATGAGTGGATCGACCTCGTCGGACCGGTGGAGGGGGTTGAGATCGTTGCCTGGAACCTGGTGGAGGAACCGCCGCGCCGGGACGAGATCTCTTTGGTGGTGCCCCCCTACATGGTGTCCAGCCCCTGGCACCGGCTGGGCCTGTTGCCCAATCTGCAAGTGGTCCAGCTGCTGAGCGCGGGTTACGACAACGTGCTCCCCGCACTGCCAACAGGCGTGCTGCTCGCCAACGCCTCGGGTGTCCACGACGCCTCGACGGCGGAGCTTGCGGTAACGCTCACGCTGAGCTCGCTTCGCGGCATACCCGACTTCGTTGCAGCGCAGGGGCGTTCGCAGTGGTTGCCGGCCGACAGCAGGCCATCACTGGCCGACAAGAAGGTGCTCATCCTCGGGTATGGCGGGATCGGAGCCGCGATCGCGCGTCGCCTGAGCGGGTTCGAGGCGACGCTCACGGCCGTGGCGTCGCGCGCTCGGGTCGGTGACGAGCTCGTGTCCTCGGTGCACGGGGTGGACGAGCTCCCATCCCTGCTCCCCGAGCACGACGTGGTTATCGTGATCGTGCCGCTCACGGCCGTGACGCAGGGTCTGGTCGATCACAAGTTCCTCGCCTCGATGCGCGAAGGCTCTTTGTTGGTCAACGTCGCCCGCGGCAAGGTCGTGGACACCGACGCACTGGTGGCGGCCGTCGGGTCCGGCCGGATCCGGGCTGCCCTCGACGTCACCGACCCCGAACCGCTGCCGGCCGACCATCCGCTGTGGCAGATGCCCGGCGTCCTCATCAGCCCGCACGTGGGCGGGGTCACCAGCGCCTTCACGCCGCGGGCGGTTGCGCTGCTGAGGGAGCAGATCGCGGCATTTGCGCGTGAGCGTCCGCTGCGCAACGTGGTGAACGCCGGCTGAGCCATTGCGTCCGGCGGTTGCCCGCTGCAGGATCGACCCATGACCCAGACGCTGCTCGCCATCGGCACTCGCAAGGGACTGTGGCTCGCCCACAGCAACGACCGGAGCACGTGGACGCTGGACGGCCCGCACTTCCTCATGCAGGAGATCCCGAGCATCGGCATCGACACCCGTGGCGGACCACCGCGGCTGCTCGTCGGGGTCCGCTCAGAGCACTGGGGCCCTACGGTCATGCGAAGTGATGACGTCGGCCAGTCGTGGGACGAGACCCCCGAGGGGGCGATCCACTTCCCCGAGGACACCGAAGCGGCGGTGGAGCGGGTCTGGCAGATCACCCCTGACCTGCACGACGACCAGGTGGTGTGGGCCAGCACCGAACCGCAGGCGCTGTGGCGCAGCAGTGACCGTGGTGAGACGTTCTCCCTGGTCAGGGGTCTGTGGGAGCACCCACACCGCCCGGAGTGGGGTGCCGGCTTCGGTGGTGCCGCGATCCATACGATCCTGCCCGATCCGGCTGACCCCGCCTCGATGCTCGTGGCGATGAGTACCGGCGGCGTCTATCGAACCGGGGACGGCGGGACGTCCTGGACGGCCAACAACAGCGGCATCAAGGCGCCCTACCAGCCCGACCCGTGGCCGGAGTTCGGCCAGTGCGTGCACAAGGTCGCCCGGGACAGCGCCAGCCCGGCACGCCTCTACGCCCAGAACCA
>JANOHS010000465.1:0-3394 GCA_031406655.1 Micrococcales bacterium | reverse complement strand
AGAACTTCACCGCGTTGGACAGCAGGTTGACCAGGACCTGGACCACCCGGTCCCGATCGGCTTCGACCATGGGCACCCGCTCCGGCAGGTCCATGGCCAGGACGATGTCCTTGTCGCGGAACAGCTGCGCGGTCGCCTGCGCAGAGGTCGCGACGACGTGGCGCAGGTCGATGGTCTCGATGTGCCAGTCGGTGCGCCCGGACTCGAGCTTGGAGAGGTCGAGCATCTGGTTGATCAGCCGGGTCAACCGCTCGGTCTCGTCAACGATGGTCCCCAGGTACCCCTGCCGCTCCTCCTGGTCGAGCCGCGGGTTGTCGAGAAGGATCTCGGAGAAGGCACGGATCGACGTCAAGGGAGTGCGCAGCTCATGGCTCACCGTGGACACGAAGTCGTCCTTGAGCCGGTCGAACTCCTGCAACCGCTCGTTGGCCTCCTGCAGCCGCTCGTTGGCCTCCTGCAGCCGCTGCGTCGCCGCCTCCAGCTCCCGGGACTTGTGCTCCAGCGCCCGGCTTGATGCCAGCACCTGTGAGGTCTCGTCGAGGATGTCCATCACCTCGCTGACGGCGAGCGGCTCCTCGTCAACGACCGACGCCACGATGAAACGAGCGGATGCGGACCCCACCGCGCCGGCCAGCAGGGTCTCGACGCGGTTCACGAGATCGGCGTCCGCATCGGAACCCGGCGAGAGGTCGGTGCCCGTGCCCGCGGCATACGACGTGAGCGACTCACGGGCACGGTCGGGTCCGACGAACCGTTCGAGCAGACCTTGGAGCTCGCCGACCGTCGCCGTGCCCCTCCAGAACACGGCGTGCGCGACATCGCCGGGACGACGGAACACGTCGACGAACTCGGCCGCCTGGACGTGCTCGGTGGGTGAGCGCGACCCCGTCAAGGAGAGTCCGACGAACAGCCCGACGTTGGCCAGCATGCTCCAGGTCATCGAGTGGCTGACGTGGTCGAGCCCGTCAAGCCCGAACAGCGCGTAGGGGGCAAGGATCTTCACCCCGAACGGACCCTCCTCAGCGAAGGAAGCGGGAAGCCACCCGTCCTCCGCCAGGTTGGGCAGCGGCAACGTGTAGGCCCAGAGCGTGAAGCCGGCGACGAGGCCCCCGATGGCACCGCGGCGCGTGGCGCCCTTCCAGAACAGGCCCCCCAGGACCGCCGGCGCGAACTGCGCCACCGCGGCGAACGAGATCAGACCGATCGACACCAGCGCGAGTCCGTTACCAGCGAGGCGGAAGTAGACGAAGCCGAGCAGGAGCACCAGCACTATCGTCACCCGACGGACACCGAGGATGAGGCCGCCGAGGTCAAGGCGACTGGTCAACGCCTCGCTCCGGCGCAGCAGCATCGGCACCACGAGGGAGTTGGACACCATCGTCGAGAGTGCGATCGTCTCGACGATCACCATGCCGGTCGCCGCGGACAGGCCGCCGATGAAGACCAGGAGGGCCAGCGCCTCCTGCTGGTCCGACAGGGGCAACGCGAGGACGAAGAGGTCGGCGTTCGCGCCGTGGCCGAAGGTGATCAGGCCCGCAATCGCGATCGGCAGTACGAAGATGTTGATGAGCAGCAGGTAGAGCGGGAAGAGCCACATCGCCTTCTTGATGTGGCGCTCGTCGACGTTCTCCACCACCCCGACCTGCCACTGTCTGGGCAGCAGGAGAACCGCAAGCATGGACAGCACGATCAACCACAGCCAGGACCCGTAACCGTCCGGCTGGGCGAACAGATGCGCCATGTCCGCACTGGCCGCGGCCCGGTCG
Source organism: Micrococcales bacterium (assembly GCA_031406655.1). Classification (GTDB taxonomy): domain Bacteria; phylum Actinomycetota; class Actinomycetes; order Actinomycetales; family Dermatophilaceae; genus UBA4719. Next base: position 1,628 of record JANOHS010000465.1, on the reverse strand, counting down.
AACAGGTCGCCAAACCCGTTGAAGAGCACGAAGGTGACGTAGAACCCGACGGCGAGGAACGCCACGAGCTTCACGAGCGACTCGAAGGCGATGGCGGCGACCATGCCCTCGTGTCGCTCGGTCGCGTCGAGGTTACGGGTGCCGTAGACGATGGTGAAGGCCGCCAGCAGGAGTGCGGCATACAGCGCCGTGTCCTGCAGGAGGGGCACCCCGGGTGCCGCCGCAGCCGTCGTCAGCTCGGCATTGCCGTGCAGGATGCGAAACGTGGTCGAGATGGCCTTGAGCTGCAGCGCGATGTAGGGGACTATCCCGATCACGGCGATGACGGTGACGAGCCCCCCGAGGAAGCTGCTCTTGCCGTAGCGGGAAGAGACGAAGTCCGCGAGGGAGGTGATGCGGTTGCGTCTGGAGATCGTGATGATCTTCCTCAGCACCAGCCACCACAGGGCAGCCATGACCGTCGGGCCAAGGTAGATGGGCAAGAACCCGATGCCGGTCGACGCCGCCCGCCCGACGCTGCCGTAATAGGTCCAGGACGTGGCATAGACCGTCAGCGACAGCGCATAGACAAAGCTGTTGCTGATGACGCTGCGACCCCGGCCGGCCCGCCGGTCGCCGTAGTAGGCGACGACGAACAGCAGCCCGAGGTAGGCCACCGACGTCGCGATGATGATCCAGGTCGCGATCACCTATTTGGCGTCCCGTACGACCCAGGCGATCGCCGCGATGACGGCGACCCAGGCAGAGAACAGGTAGGCCCACAGCAACGGAACACCGAGCACTGTGACGTCGACGTCGAACAACGCCATGAGGGGGTAGTCGAACAGGAGCAGGGCCAGGGCGGCGAACGCGATCATCCGGACGCCACGCAGAGCATCGTTCACAGCGCCCTCCTCCCTCAGGTGACCATATGCGTCGAGAAGCGCATGGCGGTGTACTGCTGAACGTCGCGGACGAGCCGGAGGCCGTCGCGCAGCCGACGCCGGTCCTCGTCGGTCAGGTCGTCGAGCCGGACCAGGTTGTCCGGCACCACCCCGGCGCTGAACTGGTCGACCTGGTGCCGCAGCCGCAGACCGGTGAGGAGGCGGTAGGCCTCGGCGAGGTTTCCGGCCCCTGCGCGGCTGAGCGTGCCCCCGGCCGCCGCGGCCTCCAGCCGCGCCAACGTGGTGCGCGAGGCCGACCCGGCGGCCAGCCCGTACAACCGGGCCAGCAGCACGATGGCCGCGATGCCTGCCACCTTGACATCGATCATCGAGTCCTTGGTCCGGAGCCGGCCGAAGGGCCCGAGCGGCGGGGTGAACCTCACGGCGGCTCGCGCCATCTGGACCCGGAACTGGCCGCTGGACCCACCGCCCACCAGGATCCGGTCCAGCACGTCCACGGAGAGGTCGCCGTGGACCGGACGCACGTCGAGGAACACCTCGGCCCTGAGCAACGCGTCCGGCTCCGGCTGCTCAACCCAGCCACGGAAAAACCCCCTGAACTCACTGATCGGGTGGCACCAGGTCGTGGCCATGTAGCCGCCGTCACACAACGGCAGCCCAGCCCGGGCCAGAGCCGTCACGACAAGCCCGGCCAGCACCGGGAAGTACTCGCCCCCCGTCGCCCTGGCGTGGTCGTCGAAGGCG
>JANOHS010000441.1:0-3722 GCA_031406655.1 Micrococcales bacterium | reverse complement strand
GCACGGATCAGACCCAGGTTGCCCTCCTGGATCAGGTCAAGGAACAGCATGCCCCGGCCCGTGTATCGCTTGGCCAGGGAAACGACCAGTCGAAGGTTGGCCTCCAGCAGGTGGTTCTTGGCATTCTTGCCATCCTGGGAGATCCACCACAGCTCACGCTTGAGCTTCATGTCGATCTTGTCGCCGGAGTTGAGCTTCTCCTCGGCGAACAGACCGGCCTCGATGCGCTTGGCGAGCTCGACCTCCTTCTCGGCGTTGAGCAGCGCCACCTTGCCGATCTGCTTGAGGTAGTCCTTGACCGGGTCAGCCGTGGCGCCAGCGGTCACGACCTGCTGGGCGGGGGCGTCATCCTCGTCATCGTCACGGATGACGAAGCCGGCGGACTCGTTCTCTTCCTCGGCGGGCTTGGCCTTCGCCTGGTCACCCTCCTCCTTGTGGTCGGCGTCGTCATCGATCCCGCTCCGGGAAGCCAGGGCGTCATCGCCGTCGCTCTTGGCGGCTGGTCTGCGAGCCACCGGCTTCTTGGGCACCGGCTTTTTCGGCACCGGCTTCCTGACCGGCGGCTTCTTGGAGACTGCCTTGGGCTCCGTGGGCTCAGCGGCTGCGTCCGCCGGCGCAGCAGCCTTGGCGCGCGCAGGGGTGCTCGAAGGCGCGGCGCTCTTGACGCTGGCTGCCTTTGCCGTAGTCGCCTTGGGGGTGACTGTCTTGGCGGCGGCATTCTTGAGCGCAGTTGACCTGGTCGTCGTGGCTCTGACACCAGCCGCTTTCGCGACGGTGGGCTTCGCCGCGGCCGCCTTCGCGCGGGTGGGCTTCGCCGCGGCCGTCTTCGCGGCGGTTGACTTGGCCGTGGTGGCCTTCACACTCGCCGCCTTGACCGCTGTCGTCTTGGCTGCGGCGACCTTGACCGAAGTTGCCTTGGCCGTGGCGGCCTTGTCCGCGGAAGTCCTGGCAGTAGGAGTCTTCACACCTGCCGGCTTCGCTGTGGCGACCTTGACCGTGGCTGCCTTTGCTGAGGCCGACCCCGCCTTGGCAGGCCGTGCCTTCGTGCTCTTTGTCGTGGTGGCCTTCACGGAGGCGGGCGTCCCTGTCGCCGCGGTCTTCTTGGCGGCGCTCTTCTTTGTCGCTGAGGCGGTCGTGGTGGCACGCGTTGGAGCCGCGGCAACCGCGCGGCTCGCGGACGCGGTCGCCGGCATCTTCGCGGGCGGAGCTCCTACTGATGGGGATGAAACGTTCGACACAGTCGACACCGACTACCTTTCGTCGCGAGGCTGTTGTAACGCGTGGGACGCTCGCCAGCGCGGCGCGTCAGCGGAGACCAGTGGTGGAGCAGAGGAGTGGGCGGTGACCGGCCCGGTCGGGCATTTCGGTCGTGCTGCTGACCATTATAAAACGTCCGGTGACATGCTCGCGCGTCGGTAGGCCCCGTCGCCTGAGCCCCAGGTGCTTTCGGAGGTCCTGGGAGCAGGGTCGGTGGGACGGGGGAAAGTGTGTGGCTCAGTCCTCGAGGCTGGCTTTGACGGCGAGCACAGGGCACGAGGCGTCGAGCAGGATGCGCTGGGCGTTGGATCCCAGAATCAGCTTGCCGACAGGGGTGCGCCTGCGCAGACCGATCACGATGAAGTCCGCGTTGACGTCATGGGCCACCTCGATCAGGTCCTCGGCTGGTTCGTTGCCTCGGACAAGCTGGCGGACCTCGTGCTCCACGCCCTCCTCGTCGAGCTGGTTCTGGATGGCGAGGAGCTCAGCCTCGAACCGGCGGGCTTCGGTCGCATCGAAGTCCTTGCCACCCCGGCTGGAGTTGATCACGATCAGCTTGGTGCGCCGCAGCAGAGACTCCTCTGAGGCACGCCGCAAGGCGGCTCGGCCTTCCTTGGTCGGCACATAACCCACGACAACGGCCACTGGATCCTCCTAGGTCACCACGCCGCGGCGACACTGCCGCGCATAGCGACGCTATCTGATATTCGCGTCGTCGGCGTCAGCATCACGGGTGCGAGACAGCGTTTCGCGAAGGATCTTGCCAACCTGGCCGATCTCGAGAAGAAAACCGTCATGACCGTGCGGCGAGCTGATGACGTGCGCAGGGTCGGAGCCGGGGCTGGCCTGCGCGATCTCATGGGACAACCGGAGCGGATAGAGCCGGTCGGAGTCGACCGCCACGACGACCAGGTCGGCCGTCACACGTTCCAACGCAGCCTGCAAGCCCCCACGTCCGCGACCCACGTCATGGGAGTTCATCGACTCGGTGAGGACGATGTAGGAGTTGGCGTCGAACCGGACTGCCAGCTTGTCGGCGTGGCGGTCGAGGTAGCTCTCCACCGCGTAGCGGCCACCCCCGCCGAGAGGCTGCTCCTCGCCCTGTGGCTGACGACCGAAGCGCGTGTCGAGCTCGAGCTCGCTGCGGTAGGTCACGTGGGCGATCCTTCGGGCCAGCCCGAGCCCGAGGTCAGGTCCATGCGGCTTGTCGTAGTAGTCACCGCCGGCGAAGTTGGGGTCCTGGCGGATGGCCAGCAGCTGCGGCTGGCACCAGGCGATCTGTTCTGCAGAGGCGTACGCCGAGCACGCCAGCACGATGGACCGGCGCACGCGCTCGGGGAAGGTCACCGCCCACTCCAGCGCGCGCATGCCACCCATGGAGCCCCCGAGCACCGCTGCCCAGGCCTGGATCCCGAGCTGGTCCGCCAGAGCGGCCTCAACGGCAACCTGGTCGCGAATCGTCACGAAGGGGAACCTGCTTCCCCACGGACGCCCGTCGGGAGCGTCCGAAGAAGGGCCGGTTGTGCCCTGGCAGCCGCCCAGGACGTTGCTGGCCAGGACGAACCAGTGATCTGTGTCCAACGGGCGACCCGGGCCGATGAGTCCGTGCCACCAACCCGGTGTCGGATGGCCAGGACCGGCCGGGCCCGACACATGGCTGTCACCAGTGAGGGCATGCTCCACCAGGATCGCGTTGTCCCGGGCGGCGTTGAGGGTCCCCCACGTCTCGTAGGCGACCCGAACCTGCGGGAGCGCCCCCCCCGCCTCGAGCCGGACGCTGCCGATGTCCACGCTCTGCCGCGAGCCTTGCGGCGACCCCGGCCGCCAGGCTCCGGTTGACCAGGGCGCCGACCCGTTCGCGGGATGGGGCTGGGCAGAAGGACTCGAAACGCGGACTCGGTGATGGTCTGAGGTGACGGTCACAAACATCTCCCGGAAGATCTGGGCCCTCACCGTGGTCAAGGCCCGCGCTTGCCGACTCTGGTCCGAGTCGGCCGGGTCATCACCCGGGGCACCCCACCGCGGAGGAGGGTTGCCGCCCAGCAAGCCGGGGCTTGATGCTGGAACTCGTGACCTGCCCTGAACTATACGGATTCTGAGCGCGGACCGGAATCTTTTGTCCATCTCGTGAACAGACTCCACCGCGGGGTCGTGATCATGCCGAAGCCAGCTCGGGCCGGATTGCCTGGTCAACCATTCGCTCGAGCAGCACGGCCAGGCGGTAGTGGGGGTCCACCCTCAGGGCCCGATCCAGCGCGATTCGGGTCAGCGCACCATCACCGCGCCACCACGTGAAGGTCGCCAGCAGCGTCAGGGCCGACACCGCCCACTGGTCCGGCAGAGCAGCACAGAGCTCGCACAGCCTGCGCTCGATCCGCTGCAGGGCGATGACCTGATCGCCCCTGCTTTGCCCGCCCAGCCATGGCGGCCCGACCAGTGCCCGACTGAGCTGGAGGAACAGCATC
>JANOHS010000404.1:0-3307 GCA_031406655.1 Micrococcales bacterium | reverse complement strand
CCTGGGTGCTGGCGCCGATCCCGAGGTCGGGAAGAAGGCCGCCGAGGACCACTCCGAGGAGATCGAAGAGGTGCTCAAGGGTGCCGACATGGTCTTCGTGACGGCCGGCGAAGGCGGTGGCACCGGCACCGGTGGCGCCCCAGTAGTGGCCAAGATCGCCAAGTCGATCGGCGCGCTCACCATCGGCGTGGTCACCAGACCCTTCACGTTCGAGGGTCGCCGCCGCGCCAACCAGGCCGAGACCGGCATCGCCAGCCTGCGCGAGGAGGTGGACACCCTCATCGTGATCCCGAACGACCGCCTGCTGTCCATCAGTGACCGAGCGGTCAGCATGCTCGATGCCTTCCGTACCGCCGACCAGGTGCTGCTGTCCGGCGTGCAGGGAATCACCGACCTGATCACCACCCCAGGCCTGATCAACCTCGACTTCGCCGACGTCAAGGCAGTGATGCAGGGCGCGGGCTCGGCCCTCATGGGCATCGGTTCGGCTCGCGGTGACGATCGTGCCGTGCAGGCCGCGGAGCTGGCGATCTCCTCACCGCTGCTCGAGGCCAGCATCGACGGCGCACACGGCGTCCTGCTGTCGATCCAGGGTGGCTCCGACCTCGGGCTGTTCGAGATCAACGAGGCCGCGCGCCTGGTCCAGGAGGCCGCTCACCCCGAGGCCAACATCATCTTCGGTGCCGTCATCGACGATGCCCTTGGCGACGAGGTCCGCGTGACGGTTATCGCCGCCGGGTTCGATGGCGGGGGTCCGGTTCGCCGCAATGACGACCGTGCCCTGGGCCAGATCGCCGGCTCCACCCAGCGGCCCGCTCCGCTCGCTGCCCCGAACGGGAAGCCGGCACCGGGCCACGTCCCTGCCGGCGTTCCCACACCTGCTGATGCGGCTCCCTCGAACGGCGCCACACCTTCGAACGGTGCCGTGCATACCAACGGGGCAGTTCCCGTGCCCGTGTCCGTGCCACCGCGCACCGTCACCTTCGATGACAACGACGATCTCGATGTCCCCGATTTCCTGAAGTAGCCTCCTTTCCGTCGGTCTCGGCTAGCCTGCCCAACGTGTTCCACTGGCGTGAGCAGGTCCCGGCGATCGGTACTCTCGGCCTCGACTGGGGATTCACCTCCCGACGCGGCGGGTCGAGCGTCGGAGACTTCGAGAGTCTCAACCTGGCCGGGCACGTGGGCGACGACCCGTTGGCGGTGGAGTCAAACCGTGCGCTGGTGGCCGGCTCCCTCGGTCTGGGACCAGGACAGCTGCTGTTCATGAACCAGTGTCATGGCTCGGACGTGGTGGTCGTGGACGGGCCATGGGATGGGGAACCCCCGGAGGCGGACGCCATCGTCACGACCTCGACCGACCTTGCGCTCGCGGTACTGGTCGCTGACTGCACGCCGGTCCTGCTGGTGGACCAGGCCGCCGGCGTGGCCGCGGCCATGCATGCGGGCCGGCCCGGGATGATGAACGGCATCGTGGGGCGCACGGTCGAGGCTATGGCGGACCTGGGAGCCAGATCGATCCGTGCAGCGGTTGGCCCGTCGGTCTGCGGGCGTTGCTACGAGGTGCCTGAGGCCATGAGGGCGCAGGCCGTGACGATCAGTCCCCCCGCGGCCGCCGTCAGCTGGCAGGGGACCCCAGCCATTGACGTCGCTGCTGGCGTGGTCGACCAGCTGCGGTCCAGATCCGTTGCGGTGCAACGAATCTCGGGCTGCAGCCGCGAGTCCCAGGAGCTGTTTTCCTACCGTCGCCAGCACCGGACCGGTCGCTGCGCCGGGGTCGTCCGTCTCCTGGATGTCTCCGGCGGAGAACACGTATGACGACGGCCCTCGACCCGGCGGCGCGGCGCGCGGACCTGGCCACCAATCTCGCGCAGGTCCAGACGCGCATCGGGGCAGCCTGCAGGGCGGCAGGCCGCGCGCCTGAGGGCGTTCGGCTGATCGTGGTCACGAAGTACTTCCCGGGAACCGACATCGAGATGCTCTGCCGGCTCGGGGTCACGGACATCGGGGAGAACCGCGACCAGGAGGCCTCGGCCAAGATCGGGTCCCTGCCTCCGGAGGTCCGCCAGCTACTTCAGGTCCACTTCATCGGTCAGCTGCAGTCCAACAAGGCCCGCTCGGTGGCGGACTATGCCGACACCGTGCACTCGATCGACCGGCACAAGCTGGTCGTCGCCCTTGACCGGGCGGCTGCTGATGCCAGCCGTGACATCGGGGCGCTGGTCCAGGTGAGCCTGGATGCAGATGCGGGCGCAAGCGCGGTGCGCGGCGGCATACCGCTTGATGGCGTTGCCTCGCTCGCGAACAGCGTTGCTGCTGCTCAACATCTGAGGCTTCTGGGACTCATGGCCGTGGCTCCCCAGGGTGTCGACCCCGGAGCGGCCTTCGCTCAGCTGGCCGGCGTGGCCCGCGACATCCGGGCGGAGCACCCGGGAGCGACGTGGATCTCTGCCGGGATGAGCGCCGATCTGGAGTCTGCTGTTGCAAACGGTGCGACCCACCTGCGTGTCGGCAGCGCAATCCTCGGTTCCCGCCCGCTCCTTGGGTAGTTTTGGGTCGAACACTCTGGTCGGATCAGATCACGCAAACCGGATGACATGACAAACGTAGTTAAGGAGCTCGCGATGGCTGGGGCACTGCGAAAGACCATGGTGTACCTCGGGCTGGCCGAGGAGGACGAGCACTACGACGGTTATGACGACTACGACGAGCCGGACGCGAGCCATGACGGTTCCGGCCGCAACGGACGATCCGCGGCCGTGACACCGCTGCCGCAGCGCACACCTGTGGCACGCGTCGTTCGTGATGTCGAGGTCGGTGCGTTGAACCGCATCACGACGATCCACCCGCGTACCTACAACGAGGCCAAGAACATCGGAGAGAGCTTCCGTGACGGCACGCCGGTGATCATGAACCTCACCGACCTGGACGACGCCGACGCCAAGCGTCTCGTGGACTTCGCCGCCGGACTGGTGTTCGGTATGCACGGCGCCATCGAGCGGGTCACCAGCAAGGTGTTCCTGCTGTCGCCGGCACATGTGGAGGTGACGGCCAATGAGGTCGAGACGCCCAAGCCTGCCGCCCGCGCCTTCTTCAACCAGAGCTGATCGGGGCCTCGTCCCACCCGGCTTCCGGATTCTCAGCAAACACCGTCATGCTGAGCCTTGTGATCTCCGTCCTGGTCTTCGTCGTGTACCTCTTCTTTGCTGCCCTGATCTGTCGACTCGTTCTGGACTGGATCCAGGCGTTGTCCAGGGGATGGCGGCCCAGCGGTCCCATCCTGGTTCTCGCTGAAGGCGTCTACACC
>JANOHS010000402.1:0-6546 GCA_031406655.1 Micrococcales bacterium | reverse complement strand
CCGGGCGCCGGAGCTTCTGCACGGCAAGACCTCAGCCGTGCGCCACGACGGCACGGGGGTGCTGCGAGGTCTGCCCTCGCCGTTCATCGCGACGCGTTACCACTCGCTGACCATCGACCCCGCCACGGTCACCGAGGACCTGATCGCGACGGCGCATACCGAGTCCGGGGTGATCATGGCGGTACGTCACCGCACCCTGCCCCTTGAGGGAGTGCAGTTCCACCCTGAGAGCGTGCTGACCCAGGGCGGGCACCGGCTGCTCGCCAACTGGCTGCAGACCTGTGGCCTCGAGGAGGCGGTCGCCCGGTCCGAGGGCCTGAGCCCGCTGGTCCACGACGCCGCCGGCGTGGCCCGAATAGTCGCAGCCACGTAGGTCACCCGGCCCTAGAGCTCGCCCGGCGGATCGACCACCACGCCTCCTGGATGTTGGCCCTGGAAGTTGGCGATGACTGTGGGCTTTCGGTCGCCAGGGCGACCGAAACCTCACAGTCATCGCCAACATCGGTCAGGGGGTGGGCGTCGCCGTCGGTGAGGGCGTCGTCGTTGGCGAGGGGGGCGCCGTCGGCTGAGGCGTCTGTGCGACCACCAAGGTGATGACCGTGCCGACGTCGACGCTGTCACCAACGTTCGTCTGGGAGAGCACCGTGCCCTCGGGATCCTCGGCGCTGTCCTTGAAGGTGGTCTTGGTCTTGAGCTTCAGGTCGGTGAGGGTCTGCTGGGCGACCCCGCGGTCCGCGCCGACGACATCGGGCACCTTGACCTTGCCGCTGGCGACCTTGAGGACGACCGCTGACCCGGCCGGTACCGTCTCGCCGGCCGCGGGCACCGTCTCGATGACCTTGCCCTTGTCGAGGCTGGGGTCATTGACGTTCTGCACGGACCCGACGGTCAGGCCGGTGCCCTTGAGCGCCTCGGTGGCCGAAGCCCGCGTGAAGCCGCGGACCTCCGGCACCTCCACATCGCCCGGACCGCTGGAAACCGTGATGGTGACCACGGTGTTCTTCGGGAACAGCTCGCCGGCCGGGGGGGTCTGGTCGAAGACCTTGCCCTTCGCCGCCGCGTTCGTGACGAAGGAGGCGGCGGCCCTGAAGCCCTCGGAGCGAAGCTTCGCCTCGGCCTGGGCCTGGGTCATGTTGGTCACGGTCGGGACCGCCACCTTGGGCGCCTCGTTCTCGGCGAACAGGGACCTGCCGGCCAGGCCGACCAGGACAAGGGCGGCGATGACGGCCATGGCCAGCAGGACGTACGTGGCGGCGTGCCGCTTGCGCGGCAGCTCAGCAGGGTCCCGGCCGATCGCCGGCAGGGTCGCGGTGTTGTGCTGACCGCCGACCCCAGTCCCGCCTGCCCGGGTCTGCACGACCTGGGTTGCCTCAGCCGGGGACATTGCCATGGTCGGGTCGGTGCCCAGCCCAGCGGCTCCAGCCATCGCACCGGCACCGGAACCGAGCCCGGCACCGGCCGCAGTTCCGTGCGCGGCAGAGCTGATCGGCCGACCCGTGCGGGCGGCTGCCAGGTCGGAGCGGAACTGCCCCGCGTCCTGGTAACGCGCGTCCCGGTCCTTCACCAGTGAGTGCAGCACCACGGCGTCGAGGTCGGTGCTCACGCCCGGCCGGTGCACGGACGGGGGCTGCGGCGCCTGCCCGACATGCTGGTAGGCGATGGAGACCGGTGAGCTCCCGATGAACGGCGTGCGGCCGGTGAGCAGCTCATAAAGGAGGCAGCCGGTGGAGTACAGGTCGGAGCGGGCATCGACCGGGTTGCCCTGGGCTTGTTCGGGCGAGAGGTACTGGGCCGTGCCGATCACCGACTGCGTCTGGGTCATGGTGGCGGCGGTGTCCGCGATCGCGCGGGCGATCCCGAAGTCCATCACCTTGATCTCGCCGGCTGGCGTCAGCATGACGTTGGCCGGCTTGATGTCGCGGTGGACGATCCCCATCCGGTGGCTGTACGACAGCGCATCCAGGATCCCCTCGGTGACCCTGGCCGCCTCTGCCGGATCCATGACCGACTTCTCGGTGAGGATCTCGCGCAGGGTCCGGCCCTCGACGTACTCCATCACGATGTACGGCAGGGCAACGCTCGCGCCACCGCTCTCGGTGTCGTGGTCCTCGCCGGAGTCGTAGACCGCGACGATGGCGGGGTGGTTCAGCCCTGCCGCGGACTGCGCCTCACGGCGGAAGCGGGCGAGGAAGGCGGGGTCGCGGGCCAGGTCGGAGCGGAGCATCTTGATGGCCACCGTTCGGCCGAGCCTGGTGTCATGACCTGCGTGGACCTCAGCCATTCCGCCGCGGCCGATCAGCTGGCCGACTTGGTAGCGCCCGCCCAGTAGACGAGGTGTGCCGTTCACTACTTGCCCTTCTTAGCGTTGCCGTCGTTCGCGTTGCCCTTGCCCGAGTTGCCCTGTCTGGGCACGGACGTGGTGACCGCAGGAGGCGCGACCACAGCGGTTGCCGTGGCTCGCGGGGTCGGGGTCGTCGAGGTGGTGGCCCCCGGAGTAGTCGAGGAGCTGTTGGCGCCGCCCTGGGTCAGGGTCAGGAACAGAAGAACACCCAGCACCGCGGCGGCCGCTCCGAGGAGCCCGGCGCGAGGGTGTCCAGATCGCCGATCCGGTATGCCGGATGCCTGGGGCGGCGCTGCCTGGATCGGCATGGCCCGGGTCGGCGCGGGCATTGCCTGCGTGGGTGCGTGGGCGATGGTCGCGGAGGTCGCGGAGGTCGCGGAGGTCGCGGACGCTGGCGTGACCGGCACGACGGGTGCCGTCGTCGCGAAGGCAGCCCCCGGCATACCGAGGGCGTGGGCCATGGCGGCAGCACTTGCGGGACGGTCCGCGGGGTCCTTGGCCAGGGCGGCGCTGATCACGTCACGGACGCCGGCGGGGATCGTGTCGGGAAGTGGCGGTGGTGGCTGGTTGACGTGGGCGAGGGCGGTCGAGACGACGCTGCCGGTGTCGAACGGGCGCTCACCGGTGAGCATCTCGTGTCCCACGACCCCGAGGGCGTAGATGTCGCTGGCGGCTGTCGCACTCTGCCCCATGGCCTGCTCCGGGGAGAGGTACTGGGCGGTTCCGAGAACCTGGCCGGTCCGGGTCAGGGGCACCGTGTCGACGGCGCGGGAGATGCCGAAGTCCGTCAGCTTGGCGGTCCCGTCGGCGGTGATCAGGATGTTGGCCGGTTTGACGTCACGATGAACGACCCCGCCCTGATGGGCAGCATCCAGTGCGGTGGCGGCCTGGATGAGGATCGCCGTGGTCTCCTGCACGGACAGTGGTGCGCGCTCGGCGATGATCCGGCTCAGTGGCTGGCCGACAACCAGCTCCATGACCAGGTAGGCCGTGCCGTCGTCCTCGCCGTAGTCGAACACGGTGGCGATGTTGGGGTGCAGCAACGCTGCCGTATGCCGTGCCTCCGCCCGGAAGCGGTCGACGAAGTCAGGCTCCTGGCTCAGTGCGGGATGCAGGAGCTTGACCGCGACCGTGCGCGCCAGGACGGTGTCGGTGGCCGCCCAGACCTCACCCATCCCCCCGGCGGCGATGCGCTCGGTCAGGGTGTAGCGATCGCCCAGGACGGTGCCCTCGATGAGGTTCACTGGCCGATCACCGCCTCGATGACCTGGCGTGCGATCGGCGCGGCCACCTTGCCGCCGAAGGCCTCGTCGCCGGCGTTGCCGCCGTCCTCAACGACAACCGCGACGGCAACCCGTGGCTGGTCGGCCGGAGCGAACGCGGTGAACCAGGCGTGCGGGGCCTTGCCGGCTCCGGACTCGGCGGTGCCTGTCTTACCGGCAACCGTGACCCCGGAGATCTGGGCCGCGGTGCCGGTGCCCGACTTGACGACGGTGACCATCATCCGGGTCAGGGCGGCCGCGACGTCCGGGGAGATCGCCTGCGAGAGCTGCTCGGGCTGGCGCCGGTCGATGATGTCCAGGTCGCTGTTACGGGTGTCCTGGATCAGGTAGGGGCTCATCACCAGGCCCTTGTTGGCGATCGCGGCGCTGACCATCGCCATCTGCAGCGGCGTCACCCGCACGTCGAACTGACCGATCGCGACCTGCGCGGTCTGGGGAGCGTTCAGCTGTGCGGGGACAGTGCTTGCCGTGACCCGCATCGGGACCTGAAGGACATCGCCGAAGCCGAACTTGTCGGCCTGCGCCCGCAGCTCGTCCCCGCCGAGCTGGAGCCCCAGCCAGCCGAACGCGGTGTTGCAGGAGATCTCGAGGGCGTGCGTCAGGGACGTCTTGTTGCCCGGGCCGCAGGGCCTGAGGTCGTCCGTCGGCAGGTTGGTGGTGGTCAGGGGCAGGTCGAGGGTGGCCGGTCCGGGAATCTGCGACTCCTCGGTGTAGTTGCCCGAGGACAGGGCCGCCGCCGCGGTGATCAGCTTGAAGGTTGAGCCCGGCGGGTAGAGGTTGCCGGCGATCGCCCGGTTCACCATCGGCTGGTCCCGGTTCGTGGTCAGGTTCTTCCAGGCCGTTGCTACCGCGTCCAGGTTGTGGCTCGACAAGGTCGTCGGGTCGTACTGCGGGTGGCTGACCATCGCCAGGATCGCCCCGGTGCTGGGGTCCAGTGCGACCACGGCGCCGCGCTGGTTGCCCAGGGCCTTGTCGGCGGCCAGCTGGGCCCTGGGGTTGATGGTGAGCTCGAGGCTTGCGCCGCTGAGGGCCTTGCCCGTCAACATGTCGACCACTCGTCGGTAGAAGAGCTGGTCGGACTGCCCGGACAACAGCTGGTCCTCGGCGCCCTCGAGCCCCCCGCCGGCGCCGTAGGTGAACGAGTAGTAGCCGGTGACCTGGGAGTACAGCTTTCCCGAAGGGTAGGTGCGGACGTACTTGAGCTCGTTCTTGGTCGCCACGGACTTGGCCACCGGTGACCCGCCGACCAGGATGGCGCCGCGCTCGCGGGAGTAGCTCTCGAGCAGTGTCCGACGGTTGCCGGGACGGTTGTCGAGCTCCTTGGCCTTGACGAACTGGATCCAGGTGGTCGAGATCAGCAGGGCGCTGAACAGCAGGGCCACCAGGAAGGACAGTCGGCGGATCGGCTCGTTCATGGGCGGCTCATCACCTGGGTGTGGGCCGCCGACGCCGAGTCCAGCTCGTCCTCGTCCGGGAGGGGGCGCCGGGCCTGGTCGCTGATCCGCAGCAACAGCGCCACCAGGGACCAGTTGGCCAGCAGGGAGGACCCGCCATACGAGAGGAAGGGCATGGTCAGACCGGTCAGCGGGATGACCCGGGTGACGCCTCCGACGACCACGAAGCACTGCAGGGCCATGGAGAAGGACAGGCCCACGGCCAGCAGCTTGCCGAAGCCGTCCCGGACGCCCAGGGCCGTGCGCAAGCCACGCTCGATCATCAGCACGTAGAGCAGCAGCAGGGCGAACAGGCCGATCAGCCCGATCTCCTCACCGAAGCTGGGGACGATGAAGTCACTCTCCGGGAAGTAGGTGAGCTCGGGGTGACCGCGCCCCAGCCCGCTGCCCAGCAGCCCTCCCTTGGCCATGCCCATCAGGCCTTTGACCAGCTGGTCGCTGGCGGCAATAGCCTTGTCGCTGAACGGATCCAGCCACAACAGGACCCGGGTCTGCACGTGGCTGAACAACAGGTAGGCCACATAGGCGCCGGCACAGAACAGCACCATGCCGATCGCGATCCATGAGCGGCGTTCGGTGGCGACATAGAGCATCGCGACGAACAGTCCGAAGAACATCAGGGAGGAGCCGAGGTCCCTCTCGAACACCAGGACCCCGACGCTGGCCAGCCAGGCGATCAGGATGGGACCGAGGTCGCGCGCTCGGGGCAGGCCGATCCCGAGGAACCGGCGCCCGACCAGCGACAGGACGTCGCGGGTCTGCACGAGGTAGCCGGCGAAGAAGATGACCAGCAGGATCTTGGCGACCTCGCCGGGCTGGAAGGACAGCGGCCCGATACCTATCCAGATCCGCGAGCCGTTGATGTTGCGGCCGATGCCGGGCAGCAGTGGCAGCAGGAGCATCCCGAGTCCGGCGGCCATGGCGGTGAACGTGAACCGGCGCAGCTGGCGGTGGTCCCGCAGGACGATCATCACGCCGGCGGCGATGAGCACCGCCAGCGTGCTCCACATCAGCTGCTTGGGTGCGAGCAGGTCGCTGCCGGTGCGGGAGTAGGCCAGGTCCAGGCGGTGGATCATCACCAGTCCCAGGCCGTTGAGCAGCGTTGCGATCGGGAGCATCAGGGGGTCGGCATACGAGGCTCGCCACCGCAGCACAAGGTGGAAGCCGACGGACAGGACAAGCAGGCCGGAGCCGTATTTGACCAGGTCGGGCGGGAACGCCCCGTCGATAGCCAGCCCGACGTTGAGGTAGGCCACGAGCACGATCGCGACAGCCAGCAGCAGCAGCAGCAGCTCGACGTTGCGCCGGGGGCGAGGCCGGAAGGAGGTGACGGTGCTCATGGGCTGCGGGTGCCGCTCGGCGAGGAGGAGGGCCTCTGGCTGGGGGTGACGCTGGGCGACGAGCTGGGCGTGAGCGTGGATGACCCGCAGGTGCCGCCCGCGGCCCTGGTGGTCTGGCAGCCGAGGGC